>NZ_FUFN01000009.1:0-300000 GCF_900162615.1 Virgibacillus proomii
TTCTTAGCTTCTCTCAAGATCTCTCTTGAGTTATTTCTTAGAAAAACAGAGACTGCTTTTCTTGACATACTGGTTGTTTTGTTCAGTTTTCAAAGAGCAAATATTGCTAACTGTCTTTTGCGACAGCAACTTTTATAATATAACATTTTAAGAAGTAGCTGTCAATAACTTCTTTAATTTGAATCGCTTTTCTCATTTCAGCGACCTTATTAATATATCATATTTCCAACTTTTATGTCAACACTTTTTATTGATATATTTATTATAAAATCACCAAAATTTTTGCGACGCTTATTACTCTATCACGCTTCTATCATAAAGTCAACGTTATTTTTAATTTTTTATAGTGCATGTTCAAAAAAGGATCGAAAAATTCGGGCAGTGATGTTTCAGCTAGCGCACTTGTACAGGATGTACTGACTTCTACGTTACCCACAGGGCGTGTTTTTTTAAAAAAGGTCCTTTAGTAGAAACATAGATACATGAGCATTAGTTTAGCTTCCTTGAAACTCATTCTCGCGCTGGAAAAAAGTTTTTCCTTTCCGAGCAACGGAGAAACAAACCAAATAAAGAAAACTTAGCTAGCGGCAAGCGAAGCGTAGACGATAGGCCTAGTTACATGTACACGTAGAACTTAAAAATTTCAAAATACATTGAATGAATTTCAACGCTGAAATTTTATACGTTCTAAGGTACGAAGAAATTCAAGGCGTCATTTTACCCGTACTTTTTGAACAACCTCTTAATAATAAATACTAAAAAATTCACTAATTCAATTGTTACTAGCTTCATTTCAGGCTTCATTATTGTAATTTTAACAACTTCTTAAAGTTGAACACCAGTAATTCTTAAAAGTCCATTAACAAATCGGTTGAAACCTATGATGTAATAATTAGCGCTAAAATATAAAGTGAAACTTCATTCAGATAGAACAAAGGTTAGAATCTTGGGCGTCTTTGAAAAACTACAATGTGTCGCTTCCGAAGTTTTTTTCTTATCATTGAAAAGAAATACACTTTTTTGTCGTGCGACGCATCGGCTACGTAGCTCTCCTTGTCATGTTGCAACTCCTTGTGATCAACATCCTTAAAAAATCGCGATGTATCACTAACGTAGCTTTCCTTGTCTTGTCGACCCGAGTGAATCGGTAATTTAGGTGCCGTTATCTCCCACTTAAACTTCTTCGTATCCGCTATAACTCTTGAAGTCGGGGTCTTACAGCACCTTACATTCGGGATAAAACAAATATATCAAACCTACCATAACCAAAAGTCCAACTTTATTTCAGTAAAGCTTCTCTTTCAACTTATATGAGTAATACCATAGAATAAATGGATAAAATTAAAGATTCGTAGACGTTGCCTCTCTATGCGGTATTATATCATTGATACGATTGCAATATCTTTACGAATAACATATCCTAGTGTTCACTTAAGCTTTGAGATGCTGATTCAAGTAAAAACTGCAAGCTAATTCATCTCTTCCATGTACATTCCTTCTGGGGTTTTGATCATTAAAGGAGGGACTTTACTACAATATGGAAGAAAAATCGCAAAAGAGCAACGTTATATTGTTATAAATTAGAATAGCAAGTAAAGTTTGCCTATATACTATATGTGGAAAACGAAAAAATTGTGTCTCTTACTTCTTTAATTTATATTTCCTATGGTAAACCCCTTCTCCCTTTGTCGCTTCTTTTACAGAATAAACAATCCTCTTTTCTACTAAATAAGCAATAATTGCTGATAGATCTAATGAATATGGCTGAATTTCCGGCCGTGCTTTTAATTCAGCATAAGACCAAGCATACTCTATGCCCATCACGTCTAATAAATGCTTAACAGATACCTCCGCTCGCTTTTTTATGATATAATCCATTGCCAGCAACATGAGTTGTATTCGTTTTTTCAATGCTTCCTTACTTTCAATAAACTCTTCATACAATTTATAAACTTCAACATCAATTTGTTTTATTTGGCTCCAAACAGTTACTTCAGGATAATGACCTTTTTCAATTACAGCCAGTCTAGCTAAATAATGCAGAGAGTAGAGTATTTTACTATTCGCATCCATATATTGTTGCATTTCAAAAAGCTCTTTTGCTTCATTATAACTTTTTACCAGCTTTCCAAATTCAATCGCTTTTCGCAAATCTCTCTTTTTATCAGGAAAATCACGTAATTGCTCTTTTAAATTAAAAACAAATTCATTTCTATCAAATAAAATCTTTCCATATATGATCCATTCAACCGCACTTCGATAACCACTTGTATCAATCCACTTCATTAAAAGTCGTTCATCAACAATATGAAGTGCACAAGTTTTATTGGCAAATTCATAATGTTTAGCACACCATTTGGAGTCAGCATCTTGAACAATTATTAATAAAATCACATCAAAATTATCAGTAATGTGGCTATTTGGTTTCGTTCTTTCTAACACTAATATACCAAGAGTTTTCAAATCGCTAGCATGTTGCTGGTAAATTGATCTCAGAAAATTTTCCATTATTTATTTCTCCATTTCTTATTAAACATTTCAGACTTCATAGGAAATAAACAAGAGTTTATTTATTCCGTAAAACAGGTTTTATTTTTCACTATACTAACATTCGTTATAATCTTAGCAATTCCTGTCTTTTTATTAAATTTTTTAATAAATCTTTTATTTAATATGTTTAGAAAAAGGAGGGTAAAACAAAAACATATAGTTCGACGCCGCTTCATTTTCAAAAAGCCGAGTGTATGCAATTAAATATAGATCATCCATCTCCCAAAAAATACCCTCACAAAAAACGATGTTATCCTTTGTCACTGTGCTTGCCGTTAGTATAGTTTTACTTCTACTTTGCATACAGAAACTTCACTCAAGGAACTCTTTTTCCTTGAAGTAGAACAAAGACAAAATCGCAACATACGTAAAAAAACCCAATGTACCGCAGCCAAGATTTTTTTCCAAGTCTTTTTGTCCTAAAAAACGCGATCTGTAGTTATCGAAGCTTTCTTTTCCTTGAGAAATTGCGAGATATTGCTGTCGAAGCATACTCTGTTCTGCCATCCGAACAAATCGAGCAATTTAGTGCCCGGTTCTCTACAAGTCGTTAAGATAGTAAAGACGTTAGAAGAGGAATAAATACGACAACTTATATGCTGAATAAATTTCTATTGCGTCGCTTTAACTTAAAGACTAACATTTTATACATTCTAATGTACAAATAAATTCAACTCGTCATGTTTCCAAATTTTTGAACATTACTTATAGATGAGGAACTAGATGCGCTTTAGACATGCACGTTTTTTGATTCATCAATTAACTGACTGTATGTTATACTACCTTTAAGGGGAGTAAGGAGGTAAGTTTACATGTCGCAAATCGTCTATTCTAGTAAAATAAATAAAATCAGATCATTTGCCTTAATTCTTATTTTTGCAGGTATTATACTTATGTATATAGGAATATTAGTCAAACGGATTGAATGGTTAATGATTATCTTCTTTATCCTTGGTGTATTAGCAGTTGTATTAAGCTGCGTTGTTTACCTATGGATCGGGACATTATCTTTAAAAGCAGTGCCGATTATTTGTCCCAGCTGCGAGAAGCCTACAAAAATGCTTGGACGAGTAGATGCTTGTATGCACTGCAAACAACCGTTAACAATGGATAAAAATTTAGAAGGTAAAGAGTTTGATGAAAGGTACAATTCTAAACGTTATCGGAAAGAGATAAAAGCAAAAAAAGAAAATAATATGCACTAACATATCTTTAAATAAGTTTAATAATCCACACGCTAGACTCATAATTAGCCATTATTAAAACCTTTAAAAACCCTAATGCTTAGTTGACATTAGGGTTTTTGGCGTACCATCAATTAATGTGTTTCTTTTTAGTTGTTTTCTGACATTCTTCGCAAACACCATACAATTCCATGCGGTGATGACTGACTTTAAAACCGGTTACCTGCTCAGCCAATGCCTCCACCTCATCAAGTGATGGATAGTGAAAGTCAACAATTTTCCCACATGAGTTACAAATAATATGATAATGATCTGAAGTATTACAATCAAATCTGCTTGAAGAATCGCCATAAGTCAACTCTCTGACTAAGCCAACTTCACGCAATACACGCAAGTTATTATAAACGGTTGCAACACTCATATTCGGAAACTTTCCTTCTAAGGCCTTGTAAATATCATCAGCTGTTGGATGAATCGTTGAATTGAGCAAATACTCAAGTACCGCATGTCGTTGTGGAGTGATACGGACGCCTGATTCTTTTAATGTATTAATCGCTTCCTGTAATCGATTTTCAGACACCCTCATCCACCTCTCTTTCAGTAGTTTATCTAATGATAACGTTATTATTACATTATAATCTTTATAAATAGTTTACGCCCTTTACGTGTATTCTGTCAATATTAGCACACTATATACATAAATACATGTTTTAATATAAGATTTTCTCTATAAATGGATGTTTAAAAAGCTAAGTAAAACTCATAAATTGAACTTCAACATACATTAAGACGAGAAAAAAGAGTGATTTTCTTCAAGAGCAACGAACGTTGAGCAATACAGCAAGATTTTTCGATGTGTTGTAATCTTAGCCAAACCTAACTTTTCTATCCTCTTTTTAAACATGTACTATAATTTATAAACGTAATAAGCGTTCCTTTCCCCCAAGCAATTGATTAACATAGCGAGCAGCTACAAATAAAAAATCTGATAGCCGATTAAGATAAGCAACTACTAATTAACTTGATCAATTGCAACAGCCAATCGTTCCGCTCTTCTAGTTACTGTTCTTGCAATATGTAGTGCTGAGGCTGCTTCTATGCCAGATGGTAAAATGAAGTTTTGTAATGGTTCAAGCTGTTCATCCCATTTATCTATTAGCTTTTCTAGTTGTTGAATATGCTCCTCCTTTAATTTCCAGGGTTCTAACGCTTTATTATCTTAACGTGGAAGAGAAACAGCACCCTCGATAATGAGCGATAAATTTCACAAGAACAAAAGCTAGAAATACTCGAGTTAGCACGGGCATAGGAGCCGATGTTAACTTATCGTTGGAAGAAGAGCGAAGTTTGCTACAGCTTGGGTGCTGAAGCTATACAACGAAGCTACATTTCAAAAAGTTATCTATTATGTAGAAATAAAAAAGTCATGTAGAAATGAAAAAAGATAGCCATATGGAAGTGACCCTCTAAAGTCAAATTTCACGCTAACTATTAGGGTACAGTACATATGACTATCTCCTTTTTTCCAATTATTGTAACTGCTCACGAATAAAATCTAACGCAGTTTCTACATGTCCCTTCACTTTCACCTTGCGAAATTCTCTTTGTAATACGCCGTTCTTATCAAGAATAAAAGTAGAGCGTTCAATACCATAATATTCTCTGCCAAAGTTTTTCTTTAGCTTCCAAACACCAAATTGTTCAGCTACTTGATGGTCTTCATCTGCTAAAAGTATAAACGGTAAATCATATTTATCAATAAACTTTTGGTGAGAAGCTGCTGGGTCCGGGCTAACACCAATAATTACTGCATCAAGCTCTTTAAAACTCTCATGAGCATCGCGAAAATCACATGCCTCGGTCGTACAGCCAGGGGTCATATCCTTTGGGTAAAAATACAGGACAACATGCTTTCCTTGAAAATCGGACAGACTGACCTTTTCACCATCTTGATTTGGCAATGTGAAATCTTCTACTTTTTTACCAATTTCTACTGACATATTACATCCCTCCATCCTATGTTCCATTCTACTATAGCATAACTCTTAAATAATATTCATTGATCTCTACTTTGATCATGGCGTTGTACTAGACGCAAAACAAATGCAGTAGGTAATATATAGCCAATTAGTGCTTGAACAATTGCAATTAATCTGCCAACTCCAATTGGGGTGATATCCCCATAGCCAATCGTTAATATCGTTACACCACTAAAATAAAGGGAATGCATTAAAGAACCAAAGACACTTACCTGTTTCAGTTCACCATGTTCTACAAGAATTGGAGCTTGCATGGACAATACAAAATAAATAAGCCCGAACCCAATAATAACTATACAGTAAATCATTATTAACACATAAAATAATTCCAAAGAAAAACCGCGTCGCCTCATATAATGTTGCAGTTGTTCACCGTGAATAAAATCGAATAAGCTTTTTCCTAAAATAAATACAATTGCCCCAATGAGAAACCATACTACATATTCCATTTAATCCCCTTCTTTTTTGGTCCAATTCCTATTTACTTTATGCTTATGCAAATAGCTAAGATGCTTGTCATTTATTTTCTGTTCTATGATAAAATATAGAAGTTATGGAATTGTTACAGTGTGAACTTTTACTAAAGTAAAACTTCATCCAATAGGCTTTTGCTTCATCCTCTACTGATAGAAGTAAACAAACGCTAACATCTCGGACGTCCTTGAAAAAACGCGATGTGCCGCTGCCGAAGCAAGTCTGTCCTGTCTACTCAAACCAATCAGGGACTTAGGTAGTATATCTCCCACTTAGATTTCTTCATATTCTTTATAACTCTTAAAGTGGGAGTCTTATGGCACCTTACATTCTGATAAAATATAGAATTCAGTTATAACTCCTGATATCCAACATGTGCGTGTTCAAAGCAATAAAAAGTTCGAGGTCGTCTGTCGATTCGAATACGTTAACTATACCAGTTAATATAGTATAAGAAACTAACTTATATAAAATTCGACCCGTTACGATTACTGGACTTTTTAAATATCGTCTATAATAGATTTAAACATCTGCTGTTCATTCATAAACTAGAAAGGACGGGACAGTAATGAAAAAAGTATTTCTTGTTGAAGATGATAAAAAAATAGCTGATTTGTTGAAGGATTATTTGGAAAAATATGAGTATGATATTCAACTTGTAAAAGAGTTTGATCAAATTTTAGAGGAATTCCAAGCATTTGACCCTCACCTTGTCTTACTCGATATTAATCTACCTAGCTTTGATGGCTTCTATTGGTGTCGTAAAATCCGCAGTGTATCGAATTGTCCCATCATTTTTATTTCCGCACGGGATTCGGGAATGGATCAGGTTTTGGCAATTGAAAATGGCGGTGATGATTACATTACGAAACCATTCAATTTTGATGTTGTTCAGGCAAAAATAAAAGGAATTATGCGTAGAATCTACGGAGAATATGCAATTAGTAAACAGGCTGATATACTGGAAATTAACGGACTTACCCTACATTTAACGACAATGGAAATCAGCCTAAACACGGAGAAAGTACTGCTTACAAAAAATGAATTTATTTTGCTAAAAGCTTTTATGGATCACCTTAATCAAGTATTATCACGAACCTATTTATTGGAAATGCTATGGGATGATGAACATTTTGTCGATGACAACACGCTATCTGTCAATATTACCAGGGTTAGGAAAAAACTTGAAGACATCGGTGTAAACCAAAGCATTCAAACCGTACGAGGGGCAGGTTATAAAATGATTGATACATGGAGTGAAAGTATATGAAAGATTTTCTAAAAGATAGCCTGCCATTTATTTTTTTCTTTTATATCCAGCTTTTCATTATCATCGCAATCGTTCAACTGTTTTATGGCATTACTTCAGTACCAATGAGTTGGGATTTAATTACCTATTTAATCATCCTACTAACATTCTGTTTATCTTTATTTTTAGTATACCGATATTATAAACTTCGTGATTATTACATGACCATTAAGGAAGATGAAGAAAATGCCACATGGTTACCAGACCCACCAACTAAATTATTGGCAACTATAAAAAAACAGCATGATAGGCAAACAAACAAATATGCAGAAGAAATAGAACGCTTAAAACAGCAAAAGCAAATGGAGTTTAATTTCATTCAACAATGGGTGCATCAAATGAAAACTCCCGTCTCCGTGATGCATTTAACTTTGCAAAAAGAAAAATTTCGAATGTCGCAAGAGTTTTTACACAGTATGCATGAAGAATTAGAACGAATGCAGCAAGGGTTAAACTTAGCGTTATATCAATCACGATTGCAAAAATTTGATCGTGATTTCCAGGCACAGCAAATCGTCTTAAAGGAACTTATTAAAGAGGTAATTCAAGACTTTAAATCAAGCTTTATTCGCAATCAAGTTTTTCCAGATTTATCAATTGATGAAGATTTTATCGTGACAACCGATTCCAAGTGGTTACGCTTTGTAATAAGTCAGGCAGTTTCGAATGCAATTAAATATTCAAAGCCGGATTCTTCGCATGTTTATTTCAGAGCAAAAGCAGCGGATAAACAAATTGTGTTGCAAATAACGGACACCGGTCACGGAATACCAAGTCAGGACCTTGATCGGGTTTTTGATCCTTTTTTCACAGGATTGAATGGCAGGAAGTTCCGTGAATCAACAGGAATGGGACTTTATTTATCCAAACAAATTTGTACAGAGCTTGGTCATGACTTAACTATTTCTTCAGAGGAAGGAAAGGGAACGACTATTTCTATTCATTTTCACCTAAACTAACCTTACAATGTTGTAAGGTTAGTTTTTAAATATGAAAGAAAGGACGATAGGGATACATAACGGAATTAGTTATAATGAAAATAATTAACATTAGAAATACTTGCTTGTCGCTAAGTTTTTAGATAAAGCTATCGTTTTTCTTTTACGATAAAGCCTAAAGTTTTATATTTTCCTAATAGTATAAATAAAGACCAATATTTATTCCGCATCTAAACTGGCAGTAAAACCTCCACTTAGAGGGGGAGGAGAATCAAGAAGACTAGGTGGAGGAAGCTGCTTGTAAATGCCCGATTAGTTCATTTAACCATGAGGTGGATGAGAGAACCCCCACTCATGGAAGTTTCACCTTATATAAATCAACTTTCACGTATTTCATCCGTTATTAAGGTGTTAAAACATATCCAATGTCTACTTTTTAGAAAACACTACAAGGAGAGATTAGACATGTACGTACTAAAAGCAGAAAACTTATCCAAAACATATGGCAGCAAACGGGGGATTTCATATGAAGCACTACACCAATTCAATCTCACTGTTAGTCAATGTGAATTTATAGGAATCATGGGACCTTCAGGCAGTGGCAAAACTACATTATTAAACTTACTATCGACTCTCGATACACCTACTTCTGGAAAAGTGATGATTAATGAAAAAACAGTTACATCTCTTCCTCATTATAAATTGGCTAAGTTTAGGAGACAGGAAATGGGATTTATTTTTCAGGATTTTAATTTGCTGGAAACCTTAACCATTGGTGAAAATATTTTGCTCCCTTTAACATTGAATAAAGTACCTGTGAAGGAAATGAACAAGAAACTCACCTCCATAACAAAGCAACTGGGTATTGATGATATTATTGACAAACGAATCATGGAGGTCTCCGGTGGACAAATGCAACGAGCAGCGATTGCTAGAGCACTAATTCATAAGCCTTCTATCATATTTGCTGATGAACCTACCGGAAATTTGGATTCCAAAGCTTCCTTACAAGTGATGGAAGCATTGAGTAGACTGCAAAGTGAGCAACAAACGGCTACATTAATGGTAACTCACGATCCATTTGCAGCTAGTTTCTGTCAACGAGTCATCTTTATTAAAGATGGGAGATTGTATAATGAAATTCATCGAGGCAATAACCGTCAAAACTTTTTTCAAGACATTTTAAATATGCAATCCTTGTTGGGAGGAAATTTGAATGACCTTCAAACAATTCGCTTTTAATAATGTAAAGCGCAACACACGTGCCTATCTCAGCTACTTCTTAAGCTGTATGTTTGCGGTAATCGTCTTTTTTATGTATGCTGTCGTTATCTTTCATCCCCAAATAGAAAAATATGATTTTGTGGAAGTTGTTAGAAGCGGAATCCTTGTATCGGAGGTAATTATTTATCTTTTTTCTTCTTTATTTGTACTCTATTCTACTGCTACATTTATTAAATCACGTAAGAAAGAGTATGGAATCCTAACAACATTAGGTATTAGTAAATCTCAATTAAACCGGATGCTCATTACAGAAAATACAATTATCGGTCTTGCTTCTATTATTGCTGGTATTTTAGTCGGTGCTTTGCTAACAAAATTATTCTTAATGATATTTTCTGCCATTTTAAATACCGGGGAAATTCTGCCTTTTTATTTATCATGGAAAGCGATTGGCATTACCGTTGCATTGTTTTTTATAATGTTTGAAATAAATTCTTTACTCGTCGTCTTTACATTGCGTACAAAATCAATTATGGAAGTATTTCGAGGTGCTAAGGCTCCGCGAAAAACACCTCGCTTTTCATGGATAATAAGCATCTTGGCGATTGCTGCTGTTTTCTATGCCTATTATTTAGCGTATACAGCTGATATGTTTTCTATTTTATATCGGATGTTTATTATTTTAGTCTTAATTATTCCAGGTACCTACTTTTTATTTACGCAGTTTAGCATTGCCTTTACGAGTCTTTTACGTAAGAACAAAAGATTTCTCTATCAGAATTTGAATTTACTTATTATTTCCGATTTAACCTATAAATTAAAAGACAATGCGCGCTTACTTTCAATGGTCGCTATTTTAAGTGCTGTAGCCTTCACATCGTCCGGAGTTTTATATGGTTTATTTCAAAGTATGGAGGAAGAGACAGAGCGTTTTGTGCCTCAGGACTTTTCCATAATCACTAAGGGCACTGAGAATAAGGAACTGTTTGAAGAAAGTATTGAAAAGGCAGAAAAAATTTTCACAGAAAGTTTTACTCCTTTCGAGTCAGTTATAACTCTTCCAATACAAGCCAAGTCACAACATAAAATTGGTTATTGGAATGATATTTCGTTTACTGTTTTTTCGTATGCGGATTATAAAAAAATGCTGCAATTAAACAATCTAGCTGTACCAAATCCACCAGGCAACGGCTATGCCTTTGTACTTGTAGATGATATTATTCGCCCAAGTATAGATCCTGTTCCCAAAAGGCTAACATTTCGGATTGGAAATGAACAAATAGAACAAAACGTAACTGTATTTAAAAATAAAACAATGAATTCCACTATTTATGGAATGTATACACTTGTTCTACCTGATGCTACATTTAAAAAGTATCAACAAAAAGGGGAGCAGCTATTATACTACACAGCCAAAATACCGAACTGGGAGAAGCATATTAAAACAGTGGAAAAGGTACAAGCTGCCATAGCCCAAGAGCATATTTATATAGATTCAAGAGCGAGTACCTATACTGGTATGAAAGAGGGTGTGTCTTATCTTTTCTTTTTTGGTATATTTATTAGTGTCCTGTTCTTTTTAGCTGCTGGATCCATTCTTTACTTTCGAATGTATCAGGAAATTGATAAAGATATTAAATATTATTATTCCCTTTACCGAATCGGGTTGACGAACCAAGAAATGAGACAAATAGCTACAAGACAACTCGCTTTTTTATTTTTCTTGCCCTTTTTAATAGCTGTTGTTCATGCTGGTTTTGCATTTAAAACATTACAAAATATACTTGTTTCTTCGGTTCTTTTGCCAAGTATATATATCATTTTGTTTTATTTCATTGTTCATTTTATCAACTTTATCTTTATCCGAAATATTTATATTTCCAAGTTAAAAAGAGTCATGTAAAAAGGTTTAGAATAAAAAGAATCCGAACGCAAAATTTAAGGAGGCAATTATTGTGGATTTTTCAACATCAGAAGCACTTCACCGTGAAGCATTAGAACATATTGTTGGAGGCGTAAACTCACCATCACGCGCTTATAAAGCAGTTGGCGGGGGGGCACCAGTCTATATGAAGCGTGGTCAAGGTGCTTATTTTTGGGATGTCGATGGCAATAAGTATATTGATTATTTAGGTGCTTACGGTCCGATTATTACTGGACACGCTCACCCGCATATAGCTAAAGCAATCTCTCATACAGCTACAAATGGGGTATTATATGGGACACCAACTCCACTAGAAAATCAATTTGCCAAAATGTTAAAGGAAGCCATTCCGTCATTGGAAAAAGTGCGTTTTGTAAATTCCGGAACTGAGGCAGTTATGACTACAATAAGGGTTGCACGTGCTTATACGAATCGTACCAAAGTAATCAAATTTGCCGGTTGTTACCATGGTCATTTTGATGCCGTACTTGTCGAAGCTGGTTCAGGCCCTGCAACACTTGGCACCCCTGATTCTGCTGGTATTCCTGAATCCGTAGCACAAGATGTCATTACCGTTCCATTTAATGATATCGCCGCATTAAAACAAGCTTTAGACGTTTGGGGAGATCAGGTTGCGGCTGTATTAGTTGAACCGATCGTTGGTAATTTTGGAATTGTTGAACCCAACGAAGGATTTTTAAAAGCTGTGAATGAGCTTACCCATGGTGTTGGAGCACTTGTAATTTATGATGAAGTAATTACCGCATTTCGCTTTACATATGGAAGTGCCCAGCAATTATATGGGATTCAACCTGATATGACAGCAATGGGTAAAATTATTGGTGGTGGACTCCCAATCGGTGCGTATGGTGGTAAAAAAGATATTATGGAACAAGTTGCCCCTCTTGGACCTGCTTATCAGGCGGGAACGATGGCAGGTAATCCAGCATCAATGGCAGCTGGTATCGCATGTTTAGAAGTCTTGCAGGAAGATGGCTTATATGAAAAATTGGATCAGCTTGGCGCTAAGCTAGAAAAAGGTATTCTAGAAAAAGCTCATGAACACAAAATTGCAATTTCGATCAACCGCCTTTGCGGAGCTTTGACCGTTTATTTCGGAGATGGACAAATCACCAATTATGATGAAGCCGAAGCTAGTGACGGGGAACGCTTTGCACAGTTTTTCCGTTTCATGCTAGAACAAGGCATTAATTTAGCTCCATCCAAATACGAAGCATGGTTCTTAACCATAGCACATACGGAAAAAGATATTGATCAGACAATTGCGGCCGTAGATATAGCGTTCAAAAAAATGGCAAGCAATGAAAGATGAAGTAAAGTAAAAGTGGTGTAGTCAAAGAGAAATCCGAACGATGATTTAAAATTCTTTAATTAGAATTTGAATTAGTTCGGATTTCTCTTTTTATAAGCTTCCTTATTCCAGTAAATATTTGCCTTAGAGTTGATCTTTTTAATTATGTCCCACCCTCTTTCTCATTTTGCCTGTAAACTGCAGATAAAAAGGTGGAAATAGATTAGGTATTTAAGAGTGGTTACATTTAAATCAGGGCTCGATATGTCATTTTACAGAACTTTTTGAACAACACTCTAAGGTAAAAAAACGAATAATACTACCTATTTCATAGAATACTATTTATAAAAGTAAAATTGGAGGAGATAGCCATGACTAGTCCTTATCGCTGTCCCAACTGTAAGACAAATAAAACTCGTTTTAATAAAATTGAACAGATAGCCCATCCCATAAAACTTGATGCTTCAACTGGAGAAATTATAAAAACGTATCAAGATGGTAATGTTGAACCGTACCATCATATATATCAGGGTCCTAAATTTAAAATTCAATGTGCGGCCTGTGGAGTAATTGAAGATGAAAAGACGTTCATTCATTTTGCCCAATATCAGTAATACAGGTTGGGATATCACATGAACTAAATGTATAATTTCTGAGACGTTAAGAAGGTCACGACATACATCCCCCGTGACCTATCTATTTTTTACTCCATCGTCAAGATGTTGGACTTGATAAAGATCATAATAAATACCTTTAGCTTTCATCAGCTCATTATGTGAACCTACTTCTTTAATCTGTCCCTCATCAATGACGACAATTCTATCAGCATGGGTAATTGTTGCTAATCGATGAGCAACGATAAATGTTGTTCGGTCAGAAGCAAGTTTTTCTAATGCCTCTTGAATCGTATGTTCACTTTCTAAATCTAATGCGGAGGTAGCTTCATCAAAGATAAGCAATGGCGGATTTTTCAAGAATACTCTGGCAATCGCTATTCGCTGTTTTTGTCCACCTGATAATTTAACACCACGCTCACCGACCAATGTATCGTAGCCATATGGCAAGCTTTGTATAAAGTCATGCGCGTTTGCTGCTTTTGCAGCTTCTACCACTTCATCATCAGTTGCATCGGGGTTTCCCATTCGAATATTCATTGCTATCGATTCACTGAATAATGTATTATCTTGTAGCACCATACCTATACGATCCCGCAATGAACGTGCCTGAATATCACGTACATCGATACCATCCATTTTAATGGAACCGCTTGTCACATCATAAAATCGAGGAATAAGGCTAACCAATGTCGATTTTCCACCGCCGCTCATCCCGACTAGAGCGATTGTCTCTCCTTCTTTCACATGTAAATGAACATTCCGCAAAACAGGTACCTCTTCATCATCGTATTGAAAAGAAACATTTTCAAATAAGACTTCTCCTTGCAAATGTTCAAGCTTAATCGCATCAGGCTTATCTTTTATATCATATTTCTCATTCATTAGTTCAAATACGCGATCAATGGAAGCAATCGATTGAACAAGTGTTGTTGATGAATTAACCAGCCTGCGCAACGGACTGTAAACACGCTCCATATAGCCTACAAAAGCTACCATCGTTCCCATTGTCAAATTTCCTTGAATAACTTGATAACTGGCATAGGCAATCACCAATAGAGGCGCCAAATCAGTAATTGTATTGGTAACCGCAAATGTTTTGGCGTTCCAGTTCGTATGATCAAGCGCTTTTTGTAAAAAATTGTGATTACGATCAGCAAATTGCTCCTGTTCATATGCTTCAAGAGCAAAACTTCTCGTGACAGGTATCCCTTGAACCCGCTCATGTAAATGGCCTTGTACTTCTGCCAATGCTTGTGAACGATGGCGTGTAAGTCTTCTTAGTCTTCCATAAAAATACTTAATAGAGAAACCAAATAGTGGAAATAAGATGATCGCTACCACTGTTAATTCCATATTCATAGATAACATAATAGCAATGGCTATTAGTATCGTAATGAGGTCTAACCAAATATTCATAAGACCTGTAATGACAAATATTTTTGTTTGTTCGACATCATGTATTACCCGGGAAATAATTTCGCCAGTCTTCGTTTTTGCATAAAATTTTAAACTCAACTTTTGTAAGTGATCAAATAGGCGAGCACGGATATCAAATAAAATCTTGTTCCCAACCCATTGTGCCAAGTATTGTCGAATATATTCAATCGGTGGTCGTAAAATAAGAAAGATTACGAAAGATATCCCCATCAACCAAACTAATTGAGTGATTTTTTCCGTCTGACCAAGTGCTTCATTTCCAATAATATTATCGATCACATATTTTAAAATAAGTGGCATTAATAGAGGAATACCAAATTTTATAATCCCAACAATTACTGTCCAGAAAATTTTCCATTTGTACGGTTTTACAAAATACATATACTGTCTAATTGAGTTCATTTAAAACGTCCTTTATTAGAAAAACTTAGCTTGTCGCCAAGTCTTTATGGCGGCGAAAGCTATCGTTTTTCTTATATGATAAAGTGAAACTTCATTCAGTAGGAATTTGCTTCCCTCTCCTACTGAATGTTAGTACCACAAGGGTATGACCTAAAGGCCCTTGAACCAATCGGGCATTTAGGTGTCGTTTTCTCCAACTTTGACCCTTTGTATCAACTAAAGGCTCTTGAAGCAGGAGTCTTACGGCACCTTACATGCGGGATAATGCCTAAAGTTTTATACTATCCTATAGTATAAAAAATTGTAAGCAGCTCTAACAAGCAAAGAAAAGCCTTGCTACAAAAAAGTAACAAGGTTTGTTACGTGTTTTTAGATATTTACTTTCAACATTTTTACTATGGATTCCACGTATTTCCCCTTTATGTATATGAAGTAAGGAGTCATGGTAAACTTAGTGATTGGTTCAACCTCAGAAGTTGTGTAGAAGCTTGCTTAGCGTTTGTTTTCAAATCGCCTGATGGACACGGTATGACAGTTCACTTCATATCGATATAACGTTAACGATATGTTAGATAGCGTTCATACCATTCATCTATAACCCCTGGTGAAAATGGTCCTTGCTTTTGTCTTATCCATCGCAATAAAATTTGAAGTTGTTGTTTTAGAATACGATCAAGCTCCTTAGGATAGTTCATTTGTTTTCGATGCTCTTCATATTCATCTTCATCTAGTAAGACAAATGTCATGTCAGGATATACTTTTACATCCAAATCATAATCAATATATTTAATTGCATTGTTTTCATAAATAAAAGGGGAGCTAATGTTACAGTAATAATATATTCCATCCGTTCGGAGCATACCGATTACATTAAACCAGTGATCAGCATGGAAATAACAAATAGCTGGTTCTCTTGTTGTCCACATTCTTCCATCGCTTTCACTAACCTCCGTTTTATCATTTGCTCCTATGATAATTTTCTCTGTACCTTTTAAAACCAGACTATCCTCCCAAATGCGGTGAAGTTGTCCATTATGTTTATAACTGTGTATTTGTATAGTGATTCCTTCTCTCGGAGCAACCATTTAATCTCCCTTTCCTTTGGTTATACCTCCGGATCTTATCCTGCATTCATTATAAAGGTAATGATTTGAATTATAAAGTATTATGAATGGAGAAAGTAATAACTCCATCATCAATGAAATCCATTAAAATTCATTTATTATCAAACGTCTTAATAATAATCCTTTTTTAATCTATGGTAAATTATTAAATTTCTGTTTTTATAGCAGCTTGACCAAAGAAAAAGAGCTCCCAGGATTTATAGGGAGCTCTCTCGCATTTGAGGGTATGCAGTTACCTCTTATTTTGTTCAGATTGTTGATTTTGTCGTTTTACTTCCTGAGCATTTGTTTGTTCAGCACCATACTCTGTACCGTACTGACCTTGCCCTTGAGCGGCTTGTTGGTTCTGCTGCCTAACCTTTTGAATGTTTGTACCTGAAGTAGTTTGGTTTGGTTTTTTAGCCATCAATATCACCTCCGCAATATTTAATTTGTCCATATGAATTAGATGTTATGCTAGTTTTAATTAGTAAAATAAACATATATTGGATAATATTTCCTATAATGAATAGTTACGAAGATATTACACACACTAATGAAGCGCAATACTTTTTGGAGGTTGTCCAATGGAAACACCAAAACGGGATTTCACGGAACTATCGATGATGAGTAAATCAAAGTGGAATGAAGACGAATTAGCTTATTTTCAACATGCATTGTCACAGCTGTTACCATATGTAAATCCAGAAGGGTTAACCATTTTGCATGAAATTAATCGAGAAATGTACAGAAGAAAATAGAGCCAAGCCAAAACCATCTATAGCTTTTTCCAAAAAGCACTACGATTAGAAAACTTGGCTTCTCGCCAAGACTTTAGCAAAAGCTGTAGTTTTTCTTATACGATAAGCCCTCAAATCATATACTTTCCTATAGTATAAACTTACAAACGCTCCCGTAACAATTAATTATTACGGGAGCGTATTTAAACTCGACGAAACTAATTTTGAATTATTTTTTATTCCATATCTAAGATGCCGTAAAACTACACTGCAAGAGTTATTGTAAATACGAACACCAAAACAAAGAAGATGCAGGAATACACCGTATGCAAGTATGTCTTTTTTCAAAGATCTCGGGGATGTTAGCCTTTGTTTTCAGTTCAAGGAAGTGCTTCTTGTATGACGTTTCACTTTATCATTTTGTAGTTCTACTTTAATATTTTCCTTTCCAGCCTCTTCTTCAATATAACCCATTATCTTTTGATGTGATACAGGAAATGGATAATTAGACAATTCTTGGCAATTTACAAATTTAAGTCTGCGGTCTTTTACTGTTTCTTCCATCGTTTCAGCTTGGTATATTTCAAGCTGCCAAATGATATGAGAGAAGACATGTTTTAACTTTCCTACCTTATCTCCTAATGCTATCTGTAAGCCATATTCTCCATAAACCCAGTTTTCAAGATGATCCCAGCCAATTTCTTCAATTGGTACCATTGGGAATTGCCAAAGATTAGCGAGTAATCCATTATCTGGTCGTTTTTCAATTATATATTCATCATTCTTATTCTTTGCTAGGATAACAACATAAGCAATCGTTTTTTGTTTTTTGGCTTTGTTTTTTACAGGCAATGTTTCTTCAATACCTGCTGCAAAAGCTTGACAATGCGTTTGTACCGGGCATAGCAAACATGCTGGTGATTTTGGTGTACAAATTAATGCACCTAACTCCATAACGGCTTGATTAAACGAAGATGGATCAGATGTATCAATTAACTTACGAACATAATGTTCAAATAGTTTTTTTGTACGTTGCTGACTAATATCATCTTCAATTTTTAATATTCTCGAAAAAACACGCATCACATTGCCATCTACCGCAGGCTCCGGTTGATTAAAAGCAATTGATAAAATGGCACCTTTGGTATAGGGGCCTACACCTTTAAGATCACCTAATTCATCCGGGGTATCCGGCACTTTTCCACCATATGAAGCAACCACTTCTCTTACAGCATGATGTAAATTGCGAGCACGGGAATAATAACCAAGTCCTTCCCATTCCTTAAGCACCTCTTCTTCATCTGCTTCTGCTAGTGCTTCGGGTGTTGGATATTTTTTAATGAAGCGATTAAAATAAGGAATCACTGTATCCACTTTAGTTTGTTGTAGCATGACTTCAGATACCCATATTTTATACGGATCTTGGTCTTTCCGCCATGGCAAATCACGTTTATTCCGTTGATACCATGCTATTAAATCTTGCTGAAATGCAGCACTGTCAATATATTGTAGTTTTTCATTATTCATAAAATCACTTCCTATATGGTACAATAAAAATAGAAAAAATAATATTTCCTGCAAACAATGAACGCAGGAACACACAAGTTTTAAACGCAGCTTAAGGAGGACCTTTTCTATGGATACTGGTACCCACATTGTCATGGGTGTTGCACTAGGAGGATTAGCTACAGTAGATCCAGTTATTCAAAGCGATCCTGTTTTATTTAACGCGGTATTGGTTGGAACAATTGTAGGTTCTCATGCACCAGATTTCGATACCATACTCAAGTTAAAAAATAATGCAACATATATACGTCATCATCGGGGTATTACGCATTCCATTCCAGCTGTTTTAATATGGGGAATCTTAATAGCAAGTATTATCCACTTCTTTGTTCCCCAAGCGAATTTCTATCAAATTTGGTTATGGACAGGTATTGCAGTAATTATCCACGTTTTAACAGATATTTTCAATGCCTATGGGACACAAGCATATCGCCCTTTTTCAAATAAATGGGTGGCCCTTGGCTTTATTAACACATTCGATCCGTATATCTTTTTTCTCCATATCGCAGGAATAACAGCTTGGGCATTAGGAGCAAATCCAGCGTATACATGGATAATTATTTATAGCGTTATTCTGCTTTATTATGTAAAACGCTATTTTGATAAGAGAGCGATAGTTAAAAAAATTAATGGTTTTTATCCTGATGTAGAGAAAATCGCGACTTCACCTACGATTAAACAAAATTACTGGCGGGTAGCGATTACGACAACTGATAAATTTTATGTAGGTATCGTTGATAATAACCATATTGAAATTATCGACGAATTTGCTAGAAAACCATTACCTGAAACACCAATTATAGAACTTGCCAAAACGGACAAAAATATTTCTGCGTTTTTATCCTTTTCTCCGGTATATCGCTGGGAGATAAACGATTATGATGACTATACTGAGGTTCGTTTTATCGATTTACGCTACCGCTCTAAAGGGCATTATCCTTTTATTGCTGTCGTACAAATCGATGATAATATGCATATTCACAGTTCCTACACTGGCTGGATCTTTTCAGAACAAAAATTAAAAAATAAATTATATGTGGAAGAAAGCCCAATTTAAAACAGCAGGCAGCTCGCTCTGCTGTTTTTTGTTTTTCATAGAAAAATGCATGCTTATTATTTCTCCCGTACTCGCTTTCCCAATAGCGAAATAGGGACAGCTTCTTCTTTTTCAACAACTTCTCCTACTAAATTTACCCTATGGCCCCAAGCAAATATTCCTTCAATATAATTCACTTGAAAAGAATGACCTGGATCTATCATCAGTTCATATACTTCATTAGGTATAAAATCATCCGGATTCATTGTATAAGCTAAAGCAACCTGCATTTTCCGCTGATTGATAGCAACTTCCGATATATTACCAAGTTGTTCTGCTTTTTGCGCTTTTTCCTTTAATTTTCCAACTTCTTGACGCAGCTGTTCAACAGAATAATCACTATACCGATAATTGTTGTTAACCATAGGCATTCTCCCCTTTGTTTTCTTTCACAGTTCTCGACAGTTCTCGTAAGATGGTATTTGAGAATGACGTCACTCATTTGTTTCATTAGTATCCTCTACTTGTCCAATTGTAACACAGATAGAAAAACCATTCCGTACTAAAACATTTACTTTATTTTTCCATATAATCGTCTACAAATTGGCAGATCAGGTCAAAAGAGAACCCCTTGCGAAATAAACCTTCCTTTACTTTCTGCTTTAATTCAAAACCCGTCTGTTTACTAGTATGTCTCTTTATTAATTTTTTCCCATGATATACAATAGCTTCCCATTCTGCATAGTCATTTTTAGTATCCTTATATTCGTCAATCACTGTTTGAATGACGTCACTGGAAAAACCTTTTTGTTGTAAAAAAACTTGGAGACTTTGCAATTGTTTTTGAAACGAATCTTTTTTCTTTTGCTGCAGCTTTTTTTTAGCCAATTTTCGCACTTTCTCGTATTGTAATTCAAAGGAATACGGTTGTAATGCCCTGTCTATTAAGTGTTCAGGCACTCCTTTTTCCATTAACTCCCGTTTAATAATCGTAGGTCCTTTTGTCGATGTATTTATTCTTGTTCGAACAAACATCTCGGCAAACTGAAAATCATCGATTAAGTTTTCTTTTATTAATTTATCAATAATGATAGCAATATGATTGGGATCGACTTCTTTTTTCAATAAATAATTATGAATTTCTTTTTTTGTCCGCATTCGATAGCTTAAATATCGGATTGCAAGGGTATAAGATTTATAAACCGAATCTTTTTGCTCAATAGTTGCTATCATAGAACTTGACAGTTCCATTCCTTTACGCAGTTGGAATTCAACTAGAACAGATTGATCTACACTAAATCCGTAATATTCACTTGACTTATCATCTGTTAGATAAATATTATATCTTTGCTTTGCTTTTTGTTGCGTTGTAATACGGCTAATTTTCGTCATTACACCACACCTCTTTCGTTTATCATACCAAAATGAAAGATCGACGTCTTTTTTACACTATAGGAAAGTATAAAACTTTAAGCTTTATCGTATAAGAAAAACGATAGCTTTCGCCATAAAGACTTGGCGACAAGCCAAGCTTTTCTAAAAACGTCCGTCAAAAATGACACGGCGCATTTTCTTTTGTTTCTTAACCCATTCTAACAAAACACGTCCATATTTCGCCGCCGCAAGCTTATTAGTAATTTTGAATACACATGTAATAGATAGAAGATGTACTCAACGATATGATATTAGAAAAATAACCTCCATCTAATCAGCTTTATAGAAGCGCCAAAGAAAAATGAGAATGTATTTTATTTGAGCTAGATGGAGTGCAACCATCAGTAAATTAAGACATGCGGGATAAAGTGAAACTTCATTCCGTGAAACGCTTTTTACACGGAATGTTAGTACCACAAGGGTATGACCTAAAGGCCCTTGAACCAATCGGGCATTTAGGGGCCGTTCTCTCACTTTGACTTCTTCGTATTGCCTACACTCTTGAAGTGAGAGTCTTACGGTACCTTACATGCGGGATAAATTTGCTATGGATGTTTAGCCAGTTTTTTGTACATCCTCTATAATATAGCGGGTGCTTCCCACTAAACGGGGACTGTGAGCACCGTCATGTGTTAATAGCTAATAGCAACTTAGGGACTGCCGGCTCACACTTGTACTTTGAGTGTATCATTTTTGAAACGGGTACGAAATAATTTACACAAGGAGGACGGGGAAACATGAACATTTTAATTACTGGAGGAACTGGTTTTGTAGGAAATGCACTTACCAGCTATTTTCACAAGCGAAATGATCACGTGTACATACTAACACGTTCACCGCAAAAGCATGCCAATTTAGAAAAGACGACGTTTATTGGATACGATCACCCTCCAAGAGAATTACCTGCAATGCAAGTAGTCATCAACCTAGCCGGAGAATCATTATTTGGATATTGGACAAAAGCAAAAAAAGAGAGAATTATAAATAGTCGCATCACAACTACTAAAAAACTAATTGCATTTATACAGGAACTTCCCAAACTTCCTGGTGTTTTTATTAGTGGTTCAGCAGTAGGCTATTACGGTACATCAGAAGATCTGATGTTCTCAGAAAACACTACTAAACCAGGAGATGACTTTCTCGCAAAGGTTACTGTGCAATGGGAAAATACAGCAAAGGAGGCGGAAACACTTGGAATTCGTACCGTATTTACTCGATTTGGAATTGTATTGGGAAATGAAGGAGCATTACCTTTCATGAGTCTTCCCGTAAAGTTATTTGTTGGAGGAAAAATTGGTAACGGAGAGCAGTGGATCTCTTGGATTCATATAGAGGATGCAGTTAGGCTTATTGCATATTGTATAGATAACGAAAGAATAACTGGTCCAGTAAATATAACTGCTCCCCATCCAAAACAAAATAAAGCATATATACGTACTTTAGCTAATGTATTACATCGTCCTTATTGGCTACCCGTTCCGTCTCTTTTCGTATTTTCCGTCTTAGGAGAGATGGCACAGTTAATCACGAAGGGGCAGTATGTTATCCCCCAAAAAGCATTAGACTACCAGTTTTCTTTCTCCTTTCCCTATTTAGAAGAAGCACTGCGGCAAATAGTACGTTCTTCCAAGTCCAAGTAGTCTTTCGTCCTTTGCATCTTACCGTTTAATACTACAATCGTTTACTGGCAGTATCGATCATTTTACTGCCAGTAACTTGTTTTCTTCATTTACAATAATTTTTTCTTCTTTTAAAAAGTCGGATGTTCCAGTAAAAATGACAAAGCACATTTCATCGCTAGCTTTTTTCTAGCCGTTTATTAGTCAACCTGCTCCTTTTTATCTTCTTACTAAACACCCACTTTTAATAATCCATTAAAAAACTTGCGGGTGTATTTCTTTTGTGTGTAAAGCTTGTAATAATTTCATTACCATCCCTTCCGCCTGCAGTCTTGCCTCAGCCTTGTCAGTACCAAATCCATAACCAGCAATAATTTTCGTATTTTCAAACATCGCAAAGGCTTGCCACACTTCACTTTTCGTAACATTCCATATAAAAATGATTACAGTATGATTGGATATCACTTCAATTTCAAACTCATAATCTTTAAAGATAAAGCGTAATATTTTGCATTTCGTTAATGTTGTTATGGTTGGATGATAAAGTTTCATGCAACTAATCATTATTTCCCTCCTACAAACGGTCTTTATAAGAACATTCTACTATATGTGCATATTAAGAACAACGATGTTATCAATTTATTTCTTAAATCATGGTAGGATAAAATGGACTATCGATATTTTTCTAATTTTAACCAATTGAGTGTGATAGAATGAGTGAAAAAATTGCATACAACATCAAATTTTTACGAGAACAACATGGGTGGACACAAAAAGAACTAGCTGAGAAACTGCTTCTCTCCCGATCTGTGATTGCAAAATGGGAGAATCACACCGTTACCCCTGACATTACTTCGCTTATCAAGCTTTCTGATATCTTTAAAATATCACTTGACCATTTAGTAGGGAATTATTCATTTCAAGAAGATTTGATGAGAGAATTTAAACGTATCTATGGCTCTTCTCCTGCCGCCTTCGATAAAGAAGTAGTGGAATTAGTTGAATATATAATGACCTACCCAGAATTTAAAGAAAGAATCTTTCAACTTAAACAGCTTTCCATTAAGAAGCAACGCTCCATTCACAGACTTTTAGGAGACATCATTTATCAATACAAGCAATTATAATTTATTTATTGTTTTTACATAGTTAGCGAAATTTTAATAGTGAGGGTTTGAACAAAAAATACCACTGATTGTGCGAATTGCCCCTTGCTTAACTGTCTCCAATAACCCGCCTTATGGCTTGCCCTAAGACGGGTTTTCGATTGTCTAGAAATCTACATCCGTTTCTACACGAGAGATACTATTTTAGCTTCGTCTAACTTATGCCGAACATTTGCGTTTTTATTCTTGTTAATACATTCGTATATAAACATCTCTTAAGAGCTGATAAACAGCTCTCTTTTTTATTAATGAGGATATAAAAGGGAAACTTCATTCCGTAGGAGTTTTCTTCTTTATGATTGACATTATGTTATAACTGTTATACATTTAATATAACAGTTATAACTGTAAGGGGTGCCATATAATTTGTTTATTTCTTTAGATTTTGAAGGAAAAGTTCCAATTTATTTACAGTTATGTAGACAAATTGTAGAAGGAATTGCAAAACAAGAATTACTTCCAGGTGATACATTACCGTCTGTACGATCGCTTGCAGCTGATATCGGAATCAACTTACATACGGTAAATAAAGCCTATCAACAATTAAAACAGGATGGTTTTTTACAAATTCATCGTCAAAAAGGGGTTGTCGTTAATCCAGATGGTATACCAAGGGCGAATAAAGCATATAAAGCTTCTTTACAAAAAGAGCTACGTCCCATCATTGCCGAGAGTATATGTCGTGATTTAACAAAGGAAGAATTTTATATCATCTGTGAAGAAATCTATGCAGACTTTAATAAAGGAAGTGATCATCAATGAGCACAATGCTTTTAGCTATTATTTTCATACCACTCTGTCTCTTTTTCATTTTTACACCTTATTTGACAAGAAAAACCGAAAGTTTTGGTGTATCGATTCCAGAAAAAATTTACTATACAACTGAAATGAAAAGGATGCGAAAGCAATATGCAATGGTTACAGGTGCTATGAGTATCTTTATTTTGGGTTCCATCATTGCATTAAGTCTATTTAAATTCAATGACAATCTAGCTAATCTGCTTATCGTTATCATCATTGTTGGCACAATCATGATGCACTTCCTTATTTATTATTTTTTTCACCGAATAATGAAACGAAAAAAGCAAGCTGCAGATTGGAAAAATGACAGAACAGAAAAAATATTTATTCATATGAAATTTCATAATCAGCAATTAAGGTATTCGAACAAATGGTTTATTATACCATTTGTTGCTTTTCTGACAACCATTACCATTACCTACTATTTCTATGATAAGCTTCCTCAAGAACTCGCTATTAATTATGATTTACTGGGAAACGGCACAAACTTTGTTACGAAGTCTTATATTTCTGCTCTTGCTTTACCGATAACTCAGCTATTTTTATTAAGCTTGTTCTTAGGGGTAAACATTCTAATCGGCAAGGTGAAACAACAAATTAGTGCAGAAAATCCGAAAAAATCGCTGCAACAAAATGTGATGTTTCGTAGAAGATGGTCAGCTTTTATTGTATTAAGCGGGGTATTACTAACTTTATTGTTATTCTTAGGAAGATTAGCAGCCATATTTCCCAATATACAGCCGGTATATACTATAGCAACGATCGCTATCAACCTTTTTTTGTTCATTGGTGCTGTTTTTTTAGTTTTTTCAACTGGTCAAAGTGGTAGTCGAATCAAGCTTCCCGATGAGCGAAATGAAGCAGTCATTGATCGTGATGATGATCGTTATTGGAAACTTGGACAATTTTATGTTAATAAAAATGATCCAGCTATCTTTTTAGAAAAACGATTTGGGATTGGTTGGACTATAAACTTGGGAAAGCCGCTCTCATGGATCATTATGTTTATATTTTTACTAGTTATACTTGGTTTAGTCCTATTAACTCACTAAAGGAGATGTGACATTGCAAGAAGTATTCGAATCGGTAAACTGGTCAGTGGTTACTCCGTTTATTGTTATTCAATGTATTTTAATGATTGTTGCTTTAGTCGATTGGGCAAAAAACAAGTATACTAATGGGTCAAGGATAATGTGGTTATTTATCATAATATTACTTAATATAATTGGACCGATTCTGTACTTTATATTCGGAAGGAGACAACAATAAATGACATTACTTTCGGTCTCAAATTTATCTAAAAAGTTCAATGCTACATTTGCAGTTAAAAACGTAAATTATCTGTTTACTCCTCATAAATGCATCGCTTTAATTGGTCCTAATGGTGCTGGTAAAACAACTACATTACAAATGATTGCCGGCTTACTTACTCCTACATCCGGAAACATCGAATTTGAACAAAGAAAGGAGATTGACAGGCGTAAATTAATTGGTTATTTACCGCAGCATCCTGTATTCTACCCGTGGATGACAGGCAATGAATTCTTGAAATTTAGTGGACAATTGGGTGGGTTATCTAAAGGAGAAGCAACGAAAAGATGTGAAGAACTTCTTGAAATAGTAGGGATTGCCGATGCAAAAGATAAGCGAATTGGAAATTATTCTGGTGGAATGAAGCAGCGACTTGGGATTGCTCAAGCAATTATTCATAAGCCCAAGTTAGTCATGCTTGATGAACCCGTCTCCGCACTTGACCCAATCGGTCGTCGAGAAATTCTTTCTTTAATGGAAAAACTAAAAACAGAGATGACAGTCTTATTTTCAACGCATATTTTAAGTGATGCTGATGAAATTAGTGATGAATTGCTTTTGCTTCGGAATGGAGAAGTCATTGAATCCGGATCGATGAAAGAGTTACGCCACAAATATCAAACAACAAAAATATCGCTGCAATTTGCAGAATGTCAAGCTTTTTATCAAGAAAAAGTAGCAGCACTTCCTGCAGTACGTGACACATTGACAGATAAGGACTCTGTTCAGGTTTTGACTAATAACATAACGAAAGCTCGGAAAGAAATTTTGCAATTAGCAGGTAAGGAAAATTGGCCAATAATAACTTTTCAAATCCAGCAGGTCTCACTCGAAGAAATGTTTATGAAGGCGGTGAACAATAAATGACTACAGTTTTACTCAGAAAAGAAGGCTTAGAAAATTGGCGAAATAAGAAATGGATATGGGTACCACTTGTCTTTATTCTTTTAGCTATTATGGATCCGATTACGAATTATTATCTCCCGGAAATTATAGAATCTGTCGGTGGCTTAGCTGATGGAACTGTTATTGAATTACCTGATTTCACACCAGAAGATGCAATTATGATGAGCCTAGGACAATATTCCAGTTTAGGAGTATTGGTTATTATTCTGTTATCTATGGGAACAATTGCCGGGGAAAGAAAAAGCGGTGTTTTAGAACTGATTCTGGTTAAACCTGTCTCCTATTCAAAATTCATTATTGCCAAATGGCTTTCATTATTACTATTAATATGGCTTTCTTTCATTATTGGAATGCTAACAAGCTGGTATTATATTAATATTCTATACGGAGAAATAGCATTCACCACGGTTCTACTTGTTATTTTCTATTATGGACTTTACTTCAGCCTTGTTTGCACCCTTTCTATTTTTTACAATGCCATTGTCAACTCACCTGGACTAGTAGCCTTTTTCACGATACTTACAGCTATTATCATTAGTGTAGTAACGAAATTGTTTGGAAAACATATGGTATGGAGTCCTGCTAAATTAACAGATCATATTGAGGAGATGTTAATAACAGGAAACGTTACTTCTGATTTAATTTCTACTACAATCGTTAGTATATTGCTTATCCTCACCCTATTATTTGCCGCAATTTATGGATTTACTCAAAAACAGAAAAAGGGTTCCTAACTACAGTTACAAGTTAACATTAGATAAAGTAAAACTTCATTTCCGTGGAACGCTTTTTACACGGAATGTTAGTACCTTAAAGGTATGGCCTAAAGCCCTTGAACGAATCGGGCATTTAGGTGCCGTTTTCTCACGCCTACTTCTTCGTATTGCCTACACTCTTAAAGCGGGAGATTACGGCACCTTACATGCGGGATAAAGGGAAACTTCATTCAAGAAGCGCCTTTCTTCTTGAATGAGAACAAAGGCTAAAATCACGATGTATTGCTGTGCTGCCGAAGTTCCCCCTGTCCTTGAAAAAATCGCGATGAGCCGCTTTCGAAGTTTTTCCTTGTTCTGTCATCCCTTACGAATCGGGCATTTGCAAGCCAATATCTCCTACTTCAATTTCTTCGTATTCCCTGTAAGTCTTGAAATGAGAGGCTTACGCTACAGGATAAACAATCAAAAAAAGAGGTATTAGAAAAACTTGGCTTGTCGCCAAGTCTTTATGGCAAAAGCTATCGTTTTTCTTATACGATAAGACCTAAAGTTTTATCCTTTCCATTAGTACAAGATAAAAAACTGCATCCATGGATGCAGTTTTAGTCTTCCCCTATTTTTTTATCTTGGCTCTTTGGTAATCTCCCCGCTTTTTTTGCTGCTTCTCGTAACAAGAATTCCAAATGACTATTTACACTGCGAAATTCATCTTTGGCCCAAATTTGCAAAATTTCATACAGCTTTGGATCAATCCGTAACGGAAAGCTTTTCTTTTTAGACATATAACCCCTCTTTTAATTATTGGTATAGGGATCCTGTGTTAATAACAGGTTGTGTACCATGATCTGAAACGATCGATACGAGTAAATTATTTGCCATTGCTACACGACGTTCATCATCTAATTCTACAGCACCATCTTTTTCTAACTGTGCAATAGCATCCTGCACCATCCCCACCGCTCCTTCAACAATTAATTTCCTAGCAGCAATAATTGCACTAGCCTGCTGACGTTGCAGCATAGCTTGGGCAATTTCTGTTGAATAGGCAAGATGAGTTAAACGCGTTTCGATCACTTCTACACCAGCAACCTTTAGTCGCTCCTGTAACTCTACTTTTAACTCATTCGATACCTCTTCAGCATTTCCTCTTAGTGATAATTCTTCATCTGAGAAAGTATCATAAGGGTACTTGGTTGCAACAGCGCGAATGGCTGTTTCACTTTGGATTTCTACAAACTGCTCATAGCGGTCAACATCAAATACTGCTTTTGCACTATCAACAACTTTAAATACGATCACAGCAGCAATCTCAATTGGGTTTCCATTTACATCGTTTACCTTTAGCCGATTACTGTTAAAGTTTCTAACTCGTAAAGAAACCATTTTTCTAATTGAAAATGGAACGGTAATAACAATTCCTTCGTTACGAATGCTTCCCATATATTTCCCAAGAAAAATTACGACAGCAGATTGATTTGGTTGTACTAATGTAATCCCACTGGCTAATGTAATAGCTACAATCAAACAAATGATACCTAGAATAAACTGTCCTTTAATAAAGCTAAACGCAGTACCTGCCAATATTGCCGCAATAATCAAAATCCCAACATATCCATTTAATGTCCATGCCGATTTTTCCTTCATTAATCCCCACACCTTTCTATCATTTTTATATTATAATGATATCACTTTTGTATATATTTGTAAATGTCAATTAGCATATAAGGAATCGAGTGGCTCTTTTTCTGGAATAACTAGATACGTTTCCCCATTTGTACGAATAACAATATTTCCTAAAGCAGCAGTAGAATAAATATTTGCCTTCACTTTGTATAAATTTTTTACGACACGTTTTACAGGATGACCATAATGATTATTTTTGCTATACGTTAGAATCGCTTCATCCGGTTTAATTTCTCGTAAAAAAGCTAAAGACGTACTTGTGTTGGAACCGTGGTGCGCAACCTTGAGTATTTCTGTATCATCCTTAATTTTCTTCATTATTTGTCTTTCTTGTTGAATTTCTACATCTGCCATGAACAAAAAATCAACTTCCTTATAGGTCACTTTTAAAGCAATCGAGGATTGGTTATTAGTCCTAAATTTCTTGTACGTGTTAAGTACTTGAATATCAAGCAGTGGATCTATATTGATTTTTTTATCCTGTTCAGCGATTTTCACCGGTATTTTTTGTTTCTGGATTTGCTGAATATATTTTGCATAATGTCTTGTTGTATGCAGCTTCCCGGAGTCTAATATTCTTTCCACATTCACTTGCTTCAAAACTGTAACAAGTCCGCCAATATGATCAATATCCGGATGTGTCGCAATTAACAAATCAATGGTCTCAACCCGATGTTTACGTAAATAAGCAACTACTTTTTTTCCAGCACCTGGTGGTCCCCCATCAATTAAAATATGCTTATTATGCGGCGTTTTAATCAATATGCTGTCCCCTTGCCCAACATCAATAAAATGCACTTGCATATCTGAAATTTCATCACTATGTATAGGATAATCATTTATACAAAAGTAAAACACAAGTACCGTTAAACCTAAGAACATCCGAATCTTGTTCATCATCCATACATCCTTTTTCCATGCTAAAGATACAATTATTTTCTATCTAATCGCATGAAATTATGAAATAATGAAGTAGTAAGTTTTTGGGAGTATTACGGCACCTTAATGCGGGATAAATAATATCAATGTAAAAACTAAAGTTGACACCCGCCAAACATTGAACTCTTTAGTAGATGGCAAATTCTCTTGTATCACAGTGCAAATAAAAAAACTCTGTTCTAGGCTTCGGTTTTATGTAAAGTTTCAATTTTACAATGTCGAATCACTTCTATGCTTTTTAACTGAACTCGTTAAGCCTATAGACGAGGCAACTAAATCTCATACACTTAGGCCTTAAAGTTTTCTAACTTTTATCTTTTGTTCAAATTTTTTCCCAAGCATAAAAAAAGCATGAGCCCGCTTCTATACCGAACTCATGCTATTTCTATCATCATATTTTATGCTTGTTTTACGACAATTTCATTATCTACAACGTCTACGTGAACATTTTTCACGTCCTCATTTTCTAAAATGAGATCTGTTAATTGATCTTCAATTTTATCTTGTATTACCCTACGCAAAGGTCGTGCACCAAAACGTGGATCATAACCTAGCTCTACCAATTTTTGCTTTGCTTCATCTGTTATAGTGATAGAAATTTCATGTTCTGCAATTGTCTCCTGTAGTTCATGGAGCATTAGATCAACAATTTCCAACAAGTTTTCTTTCGTCAACTCATTAAATTCAATAATCGCATCAAAGCGGTTTAAGAATTCTGGTTTGAAGTAATCACTTAAGTTCTCTAATGTGGAAACAGATTCATGTGCATCTTGATTAAATCCTACATTTACTGATTTAACCCCTGTTCCAGCGTTACTTGTCATGATGATTACTGTGTCTTTGAAGCTGACAGTTCTTCCTTGTGAATCTGTTAAATGACCGTCCTCCATAATTTGTAGAAACATGTTTTGAACATCTGGGTGTGCCTTTTCAATTTCATCAAGCAAGATGATGGAGTAAGGATTTCTACGCACTTTTTCTGTTAATTGACCAGCTTCCTCATGTCCTACATAGCCTGGAGGGGAACCAATAATTTTAGAAACGGCATGTTTTTCCATATATTCACTCATATCAAGTCGGATGAGTGAATCTCTTGAACCAAATAGTTCTTCAGCAAGCACTTTTGTCAATTCTGTTTTTCCAACCCCTGTTGGACCAACAAATAGAAATGATCCAATTGGACGTTCTTTCGACTTTAAGCCTGCTCTGCTACGGCGAATCGCTTTTGCCACCTTATCTACTGCTTCTTTTTGCCCAATTACTTTAGCTCCTAGGTTTTTAGCAAGATTTTTCATTTTTTCTTGTTCATCGGCTTGTAGTTTCGTTACAGGAATTCCTGTTTTTTCTTCTACAATTAATTGAATATCTGAAATATCTACATCAATAACTTGCTCTTCTCCTTTTGCTTTTTCCAATTGTTTTTGTAATTGTATTTCTTGATAACGTAAGTGAGCAGCGCGTTCATAATCTTCACGCTCTGCTGCTGCTTCTTTTTCTTTCGTAATTTCCTCTAAGCGTTGACGAATAGACTCAGAATCCTTAGATGAATTAGCTAGGTTTAACCGGGAACCAACTTCATCCATTAAATCAATCGCTTTATCTGGTAAATAACGATCTTGGATATATCGTTTTGACAAGTTCACACAAGCTTCAATAGCTTCATCAGAATAACGCACCTCATGAAATTTCTCATAACGGTCTTTTATTCCTTGTAGAATCTGAACGGCTTCTTCAGGTGTTGGTTCTTCAACAATGATTGGTTGTAGTCGTCGTTCAAGAGCAGCATCTTTTTCAATTTGACGGTATTCTTTTAGGGTCGTCGCTCCAATTAATTGAATGTCTCCTCTTGCAAGTGCTGGTTTAAGTATGTTTCCAGCATCCATTTGTGAACTTTCTGCTGTTCCAGCTCCTACAATTAAATGAATTTCGTCAACAAATAAAATAACATCTTGACGTTCTTGTAATTCCTGAATTAATTGTTTCATCCGTTCTTCAAATTGTCCGCGAATTCCAGTATTCGCTACTAGTGATGCTACATCAAGTGTGTAAATTTCTTTATTAAGCAGTTTAGTAGGAACATCACCTTCAGCAATTTTCAAGGCTAGTCCTTCCGCTATTGCTGTTTTACCTACACCAGGTTCACCAATTAATACCGGGTTATTTTTATTTCTGCGGTTCAATGTTTCAATAACACGTTTTACTTCATTATCTCGACCAATTACAGGATCAATTGCTCCAGATCTTGCTTCGTGGGATAAGTTTTTACCTAGCTGATCAAGAAGCCCATTACCTTGATACCCGTTTTGTTGTTTTGTCCGTGTTCCCATTTTGGGAGAGCCATTTTCGTTTCCAGATGCAGAAAATGCTCCGAATGCATTATTGAATGGCGAATAGGAAAAGAAATCATTTGAATTCATCATTTGCCCTTGAAGTTTACGGAAGCACTCTCTACACAAATGCATTTGCATTTGTTGGTTGTTAATTTGCATAGCTACATTAATATTCGCTTCGTTCTTTTTACAGTTTTGACAAAGCATTTTCTTTCCTCCTTTATTTTTTCTTTTATTTATCTCAATATTTGACTTTGACTATATTTGACCTTTCGATTCTTATTATACTCTGACCTTCTTTGACTTTCAAGAGGGATGCACAATTTTTTTAAAAATTTTTATGATAAATACCTATTTGCAATAAAGTGAACTTCATCATTACAAGAAACTTTTCAACTTGAAGCGGACGAAAGATAATACGTTAACTTTATGCTTATAAACCAATTTATAGCCTCTTTACTATTCATGTTTCCTTCTTTTTAAAAGTTAAAACAGAAAGTCTGAACTGACTTTCTGTTTCTAATCTACTTCCGGTTTTAATTGTTCTTGTTGTCGTAAAATGACTCTACGCGTTTTTCCGGAGGGCGTTTTCGGCAGTTCATGAATGAACTCAATTTTTCTTGGATATTTATAGGGACCTGTCATTGCTTTTACATGATTTTGCAGCTCGGTTATTAAGTCATCCGTTGGTTGAACTCCTTCTTTTAGAACAATAAAAGCCTTCACAATGTTTCCACGTATTTCATCCGGACTCGCAATTACTGCACATTCTTGAACCACCGGATGCTTTACAAGCGCATCTTCCACTTCAAATGGACCTATTGTATAACCGGAGCTAATGATAATATCATCCCTTCTTCCTTCAAACCAAAAGTAACCGTCTTTATCCTTATAAGCTTGGTCACCAGTAATATAATAGTCTCCTCGCCTTGATCTCTTAGTACGTTCGGTATCCTTATAATATTCTTTAAAAAGGGCAGGACAATCAAGTTTTACAGCAATGTCACCTACTTCACCTGAAGCAACGAGCTTGCCATCTTCGTCAATAATATCGACCTCATTACCTGGTGTTGGTTTTCCCATGGATCCAGGTTTCACCTCCATATCTTTTAAAAATCCAAGTAATAATGTATTTTCTGTCTGGCCATAACCATCACGAACCGTTATATTAAAATACCGTTTAAATGTATTAATGACTTCAACATTTAATGGTTCACCAGCTGAAACAGCGCTATGCAATGCGGGTAATTGATACTTATCAAGGTTATCAGCTTTTGCCATCATCCGATATTCTGTAGGTGTACTACAGAGTACATTAATCTGGTAATCAGCTAGTAATTGTAAGTGTTTATTGGCACTAAATTTTCCGTTATAGACAAACCCGGTTGCTCCAGAACCAAGGACAGAAAGAAATGGGCTCCACACCCATTTTTGCCAGCCCGGGCTGGCTGTCGCCCAAACTCGATCTCCCTCGTTAATCGCCAACCAATGATGAGCTGCAATTTTAAAATGGGCATATCCCCAGCCATGAGTATGTACAACACCTTTTGGATTACCAGTTGTTCCGGATGTGTATGGCAAAAAAGCAATATCATCTTTACTAGTAGAAACAATTTCTAAACGATTACTAGCATCGTCTATTAGTCCATCCAAATAAAACCAGTTATCTTCAGTCTTTCCAATCACAAATTTAATCAGCTGACCGTATTCTTGAATACCAGTAAATTGATCAACATAAGGATAATAGCTGACAACCCCGCTAACTCCGCCATGTGTAATACGATATTGTAAGTCCTTTGTCCGTAACATCTCAGAACTTGGAATAATAATAATACCGGTTTTCAGTGCTGCTAAATATACTTCATAAGCTGCTAATAAGCGCGGTAACATGACTAAAATTTTATCTCCTTTTTTCAATCCACTATCAAGGAAAACGTTTCCAATTTGATTTGCCCTTTTTATAAGCTCCCTATATGTAAGTGTGTGAGTATCTCCTGAATGATCCTCCATAATTAAGGCTAGTTTTTCTGGATCTTGTGCATGGCGCTCCATTTCCATCGCGATATTATAATGATCCGGAGCAATTAATGCCTCTCTGTTCAATCTCATCCACTCCTTTTTTAAAATTATATCAAAAGTTATGAAAATTTTAAATAACTTAATAATTAAAACGCCCTTAAAGAAAAAACTTTATTTTCCTTAAGAGCGTAAGTTCCAATCGGAGTATTTGATAAGTTTAAATGGCAACTATTTGTTGCGAGTGGAAATCTTAACAAGATACCCCTAGAAGATTAAAGACTCGAGTTGTATTTTCAACTTCTTATAAGACAAGAAAGTGCCTTACCTTCCTCTAGTAGCCGTAAATCGGTTCAGGTAATTGGTCTTTTAAAACAAGATCATCTAAACTTTTAAAAGTATAACCTTGCTTTTTCAATTCTTTAATGATTTTATCCAAAGCTTGAGCATTATCAGACGAAACAGTGTGCAGTAAAATAATCGCTCCTGGATGAATTTGCTTCATTGTCTGTTCATAAGCATACTTCCATCCTTTTTGTTTATTTGTCTCCCAATCCTTAAACGCTAAAGACCAAAATACATGAATGTACCCTAATTCATTAGCCCACTTTAGTGTTTTTTTACTGAACATTCCTCTCGGTGGACGCAAATATTTCATATCTTTTTGATCAGAAACCTCAGCAACTGCAGCTTCTAAATCTTCTAATTCCTTTTTAATACTTGCTCTTGTCATTATCGAAAAATCCGGATGATGGTAAGAGTGATTCCCGATAATATGTCCTTCATCCACCATTCGCTTAACTAAATCTGATTCACTTTTCACATAATGTCCAGTAACGAAAAAAGTTGCAGGAACACCATGTTTTTTTAATACTTGAAGAATATCGGCTGTATATCCTTGTTCATAACCATTATCAAATGTTAAATATACATTTTTTTCACCTGAATCATCTACATAATAAGAACCATAAGCGTCTAACATCGTTTTATATTTTCCTATATCCGGAATCTCGTGATTGTTATTTCTGCTATATCCCCAACCATAGCCGCTGGCAGCTACAGACGGAATAAGAATAACGGAAATAGTAAGCCAAACAAGTACGAAACAAACATTAATTTTTTTCACAATTGATCACCTGTTTTTTGGTTTTACTATGTTCCGTTTGCTTGATTTTTATTCCTACAAAATAATTGCTGCAACCCAACCAAATAAAAATAATGGTATATTATAATGAATAAACGTTGGAACTACCGTATCCCAAATATGGTGATGGTTTCCATCCGCATTTAGCCCTGAAGTCGGTCCAAGGGTGCTATCAGACGCAGGGGAACCTGCATCACCTAATGCACCAGCTGTTCCTATTAAAGCTGCTGTAGCTATCGGAGAAAATCCTGCTGCCAAGCAAATAGGTACATATAATGATGCTAGAATTGGAATCGTTCCAAAAGAAGAACCGATACCAATTGTTACGATTAAACCAACTAACAATAGAATAAATGCAATCAATGGCTTGTTTTCGCCCAAAAAGCCCGATGTTGCTTCTACTAAAGCATTTACCGCACCAGTTTCTGTTAAAATATGTCCATACCCTGAAGCAATCAACATAACAAAAGCGATCGTACCCATCATTCCGATGCCTTCGGTTACAACCCGATCACCTTTACTGAACGGAACCGTTGAAAAAGCAAACATTAAAACAAGGCCTGTCAATGCACCGACAACTAAATTTTGCGTGATAATCTGAATTACTAAGGCAGCGGTTATCGCTACAAGCGTAAAAAAGTGCTGTTTGGTAAACACTGTGCTTTTTTTTATCTCTTCAGCCCCTATATCTTGAACATTTTCCGTACTTCCTGGATAGAGCCGATCTTTTCGATACGTGAATAAAACTGCTATTAATAAACCTACAATCATTCCTGATCCAGGGATGAGCATAGATAAAGCTGATTCACTAACCGTAACACTCGCACCATTTTGATTCATCCCTTCTACAATAGTTTCATGAAAAATTAAACCAAAGCCCGCTGGAATGAGAATATAAGGCGCCTTTACTCCAAAAGTTAGTGCAGCTGCAACTGCCCGACGATCTAATCGCATTTTATCAAATAAGGTTAATAATGGTGGAATTAATATTGGGATAAATGCAATATGCACAGGGATTAAATTTTGAGACAAGGAGGCTACACCAGCAATGACTAATACCATCATCGTCTTTTTACCAGTTAAAACTCGGATTAAAAAATTTACTAATAAAGACGTGATTCCTGTATAACTAATGGCTACAGCAAAAGCTCCTAATAGGATATAACTAAGGGCTGTATTCGCTCCACCTCCCATTCCACTAACTAATAAGTCGACAGACTCTACTAAATCTAAACCTGATAATAAACCCGCTGTTATTGCTGCAGCAATAATTGCAATAATAACGTTAACACGTAATAAACTTAATATTGTCATCATAAGAACAGATATAACAACAACCCATTCCATGCTTGTTCCCCACTTTCTTTCTCTTTAATACTTTATCATGATAAAGTATTAAAGAGAAAAAATCAACCTTTATTTTCATTTTCTTTTACTTCAGATTATTTTTTGTTGCAAGAAAATATTCATATTTAATTAAGCTACCGAAGTTAACGGTAGCTTAACATCGCCTTGATCATCGAATGTATACAAATAAATGAGAAGTAAATACAGTGTAACTTCATTCAAAAAGTGCTTTTCTCTCGAAGTAAAATCCTAATGCAATCTTAGATGCGAATTAAATAAAGTAAAACTTCATTCCGTGGAACGCTTTTTAAACGGAATGTTAGTATTACAAGGGTATGACCTAAAGGCCCTTAAACCAATCGGGCATTTAGGTGCCGTTTTCTACCACTTTGACTTCTCTGTGTTCCTTTAACTCTTGAAGAGGGAGTATTACGGCGCCTTACATGCGGGATAAAGTTAATGTTGTTGGTACCGCCAGAAAAAATTATTTCAAACGATAGGAAAATGACACATGATCTTGAATAGGTATCCATGCTCCTATACCTTGCTTCGTAACATTTTTAATGACGATTGATTTTTTCGATCCCTTTAGCTGCAAATAGACTTCTCCAAAAGTAACCTGACCTTTTTCGTTCACTGCCGGCGCATAGGAAGATAGTACAGCAGTTTTATCAACAGGTACTTTATACGTATTATCTTTTTTCGTATTTTTACCAATAACGGTCTCATAGGAAAGAGGTAGTTTTGTTTTTTCTTTCGATTTTAACAGCATCATCTTTTTCACATCAGAGGGATCGTTAATTTTATTGGTTAACGCACCCTTCACCTCTTTTTGCTCTTGCTGTACATAATTCAACTCTTGCTGTTCATCCCCACTTATATTATTAAGCTCATTTTTATTGATCTCTTGATATTCCCAATTAATTGTTGTTTCTAACGACTCATAATTTAATGGCCACCGTCCTAAATAGACCATTCCTCGATATCCGATAGCGATAGGTGAAGGATTTAAACTAGTCTCATTTAACATCTTAATTAGTACGGGATTTTCAATTTTAATTTTTAGATCGTCCATTAATTCTTTTGTAAGTTCACTAGGCTCAATAACCTCTTCATCCTCTGTCGAATTAGGGAATGTATTATCTTTCGAGATATTCAACACATGATTGGGAATCTCAAAGGACTCCTTTTTATTCTTTGCTGCGCTTATACTATTCATTGAAAAAACGGAAGCAAGCAAGATTACCATGATGAAGAAGTATAATTGACTTCGTTTATTCATATGTCAAACCCTTTCTTTTTTCTTTAGTTTCTTTCTGACATATGAATTTTATACCTTGAAAATATTAGTGTTTTACTCCATTACCTCTATTTTCTCTTCAATTTGAATACTATTTTCTACTGAGCGAATCATAGAACAATTTTTTCGTGCAATCTTTAAACTTTTAGATAACTTTCCTTCATCTAATTGATGACCTTTTATCATAAAAAGCAAGGTTATTTTTTCAATTCTATTTGCTTCTACTTCATTCCTTACAATATTTGCTTTTATTCGCATATCCTCTATTTGAATACGCTGTTTATCGAGGATTTTTCGAAACACAGATCCACTGCAGCTAGCAATCGATGCTACCATTAGCTGATAAGGGCGGAAACCAAATTGGGCATTCCCAGAAATATCAAGTTGCCCATACTCTAAATCCGTTTTAAAACCGTGCTCCCTTAAGTCGAACTCCATTATCTATTCCTCCATTCATTAAAGCATGCTTATCTTGTACTATCATAAACGATTTTACCGCACCCTTCCCAGTAATTAGCCTGTTAAAATCCTTTTTACTATTATTCGTCAAAATTGGGATCTTTTGTTACCTTTACTCCATAAAAGCCTAAAATCTCATTCAGTGGCGCTTGTCTCTGCATCCTTCGATAACAATTGAAGTAGAAATCTTTTAATGTGAGATAAAGTGAAACTTCATTCAGTAGGAGTTTTCTTCCATCTCCTACTGAATGTTAGCTTGAACGAATCGGGCATTTAGGTGCCGTTTTCTCACACTTAGACCATTTTGTATCAACTCAAGGCTCTTGAAGTGGGAGTATTACGGCACCTTACATGCGGGATAAAAACAAAGAAGGTCTATCTAATGAAAAAAGTAAACACTCCATCTGCACAACAAGCAAAATGAGTTTTTTAACTGCTCTTTTGCTTGGAAGGAATATATTGCACTTAATAGATACTAAAGCAAATTTAAATGCCACTAGCTGTAACGAACTTACTATAATGAGCTTCTAGGCGGTCTTGAACAAACGAAATAAGTATACAAATGGGCCAATAGATTAAAGCTACAAGTATATACATCGTCATGACATCAAATTCTCTTCCACCAACAATTTGCGCTTTCTGAAAAAGCTCTGGAACAGTAATTACAGCCGCTAACGAAGTAGCCTTGATCAGATCCATAAATACATTCGTTAATGGAGGAATAGCAATTCTCGTTGCTTGAGGCAATATCACTTTTCGCAATGTTTGCCAATAAGTTAAATTTAATGCTTTGGCAGACTCCCATTGTCCTTTATCAATACTGTTTAAAGAAGCACGATTAATCTCTGCAATATAAGCTGCACTATTTAACCCAAACCCTAAGCAAGCAGCGGTTATCGCTGTCAATTCAACCCGAATAACCGGCAGTCCGAAATAAAGGATAAACAGAAAAACGAGCATCGGTGTTCCACGCATAAATGAAATGTACACTCGTGCTGGCCACCGTAAAATAATCCATCTTGAGCTTCTAGCTAAAGCTAGAACTAACCCCAGTATTAAACCCATTAACATACCAACAATGGAAATAAGCAATGTCATCGGTAAACCACTTATTACAAATGGAAAATTTTCAATTGCTAATTGTACATTAAACAAATTACCTAAATCAATATTCTTAATAGCCATCATATCTCCCCTAGGTTTACTAATGCTTTATTACCGGTTTAACATCTCGATTTTTTTAAGTGACGACGGCTTGCAAAGATCCTTTATAGCCAATTAAAACGGCTTTAAGGATAAAGTGAAACTTCATTTCTTGGGGCTTTTACCAATAAATGTTAGATGAACGAATCGGGCATTTAGGTGCCGTTTTCTCACGCCTACTTCTCGTATTGCCTACACTCTTAAAGTGGGAGTATTACGGCACCTTATATGGGATAAATTTTTTATAAATTGATTCCTTCTATTTCTTGAATTTCACCTTTAGGCTTTTGTGACGCATCCTCTTGATAAAACTTTTTAGCAAGCTTAGATAGCGTACCATCTTTACGCATTTCTGTTAATGCATTGTTAATTTCTTCAGTTAGCATGTCTGCACCTTTAGGAATGACGATAGCTTGTTCCGTGGGATGGAATTTTAAGTTTGGGTGCAAGTGAATATCAAATTCAGGAAATCCTGCTACACCAAATTTGGATAAATAATAGTCATTAACAACAACGTCCGTTCGTCCATTATGCACATCACGTAAATATGCTTCATTAGGTGCATTTCCGTAAGTTATAACTTCAGCACCAAAATGCTCAGCAATTTGGCTATAAATAGTAGTTGCACCTCCACCAGCTTTTTTACCTTTTAAATCTTCCAGTGATTCAATTCCTGAATTATCTTTTTTCCGTACAACCATTGTGGAATATGAATATTTATACGGTTCACTAAAATTAAAGGATTCTTTTCGTTTATCTGTAGCTTCAATATCATTAGCAGCTACATCTATTCTTCCGCTTTTCACAGCTGGGAGCATGCTGTCAATTCCCATGATTTCAAAGGAAATTTTTAAATCAAGACGCTGCGCTATTTCCTTCATCACTTCAACATCATAGCCAGTTAATTGTTCTTTTTTTTCTTCATTATCATAATAGGAAGCTGCGATTAGTGTTCCTGAAGTACCAACAACGAGCTCCCCCTTTTTTTGTATTTCCGCCCATTTACTATCTGTTCCCCCTTTGTCTTTTTGGCTATTCTCATTATTCTTAGTGTTAGAACATGCAGCCAATAAAACCAAAATAATAATAAATAATGACACCTGCTTTAAGAAATTCATATTCATCACTCTTCCTGTTATAATAATAAGTACATTAAGGATTGTAACAGATTGCTTTTAATAATTAAAATTAAAATAGATATATAAATTTCCTTGACTTTATTCGTTATAATGATAACATAATAATATATATTAAATAATAACTATTATAAATTATAGTAAAGAAGATTTTATCATAGCATGTATAAGAAGCAAGACAAAGAATATTGCGGAACTACATTTAGTGAGGGCTTTTCCTTCATCCCCTACTGATAAGAAATAGAACAAAAAATAAAATCTCGAGTATCCTTGAAAAATTGCAATATGTCGTTGTCGAAGTTTTTCTTGTCTAAAAAAGAAAAATCTTTTATTACGTGGATGTAATTCAACAAGCTTATCTGTTGATGTTGACCTAATTATGCAGATATTTAAGGTTCGTTTCCTGCTTTATATAGCATAGAATGCTACACGGTGAACTACGGTACCTTAATTGAGATAATAGTATTATTGATAGGAGATGCAATGTATGTCAGAAAATACGAGTAGTCAACGTAATTCTATTTTCATCAAAAAAGTTGTTGAACACAGAGAACTAATTGCTGCATTATTAAGTGGATTACTTATCTTAATCACCTGGTCACTAGCAGATTATCTTTCGGAAACGCTTTGGATCATCCTCCATCTTATCGCCTTTGTCATCGGAGGTTATGCGAAAGCTAAAGAAGGAATAACAGAAACGATACGCAATAAAGAACTGAATGTGGAAATGTTGATGATTTTTGCAGCGATAGGCTCGGCTGCTATCGGTTATTGGACTGAAGGCGCTGTTTTAATCTTTATTTTCGCTCTATCCGGTGCATTGGAAACATATACCATGAACAAAAGTAATAAAGAAATATCTTCACTTATGAAGTTACAGCCTGAAGAAGCACTGCTAATAAACAATGATAAACGAGAAATTGTACCTGTTTCCAGCTTGGAGATTAACGATATTATTTACGTTCGAGCCGGTGAACGGATTCCTGCAGATGGTGAAATTGTTCAAGGAACAACTTCTATTGACGAAAGTGCAATAACTGGTGAATCGATTCCAGTGAGAAAAGAGATAAGCAATGAAGTATTTGCCGGAACAGTAGCATTGGACGGATCCATTTCTATAAAAATAACAAAACCAGCTAATCAAACATTATTCCAGCAAATTATTCAAATGATTCAATCGGCCAAAGAAGAAAAATCACCTGCCCAGCTTTTTATTGAACGATTTGAAGATGCCTATGTAAAAATAGTTTTAGTCGTTGTTGTGCTGATGATGTTTATTCCATATTTAATTTTTAGTTGGAGTTTGCAAGAAAGTATTTATCGTGCAATGATTTTGCTCGTTGTCGCCTCTCCGTGTGCTCTTGTTGCATCGATCATGCCAGCTACATTATCGGCTATTTCTAAAAGTGCAAGATCTGGTATTTTATTTAAAGGTGGCGTTCATGTAGAAAATATTGGACACATCCAAGCAATAGCATTTGATAAAACTGGAACATTAACAAAAGGAAAACCGGAAGTAACGGACTTCCATGTTCATCCGGATTACCAAAAAGAACAAGTTTTACAGATGTCTATGGCCATGGAACAAGAATCTACCCACCCGCTTGCACAGGCAATTGTTAACTATTGTACAAATGAAGGAACTGCTACAGATGATTTGGACTTACAAGTTTCTACTATCGCAGGAAATGGAATTACCACCACAGTAAATGGCGAAACTTGGAAAATGGGAAAACCGGATTATATTGGTGAAGAGCAGTACTTTGAAGAGACTAAAAGATTACTAGCCTCTGAAGGAAAAACGATTGTTTACATTAAAAAGGCAGACCATGTAATAGCTTTATTTGCACTCAAGGATACTGTAAGAAAAGACAGTATTGAAGCAATACAATTATTAAAAAAGGAAGGAATCCATACGATTATGCTTACCGGCGATCATGAGCTTACCGCAAAAGCGATCGCTGATGAAGCAGGAATTGAACATTATATAGCTAATTGTTTACCTAATGAAAAGGTAGTTCATATTAAAAAACTAAAAGAAGCGTATGAACATGTCTCCATGGTTGGAGACGGCATTAATGACGGCCCAGCTTTAGCTACGGCGAATATCGGAATAGCGATGGGAGAGGGAACCGATGTTGCCTTAGAAACGGCTGATGTTGTGTTAATGAAAAATGACCTTACTAAAATTACCAATGCTATCCAAACATCCAAAAAAATGAATCGAATTGTGAAGCAGAATATTTTCTTCTCCCTTGGAGTGATAGCCGTTCTTATTGCGTCCAACTTCCTACAAATTCTCGATTTACCATTAGGTGTGATCGGACATGAAGGAAGCACCATTTTAGTTATACTAAATGGATTACGATTATTAAAATAATTAAAAAAACTTGACTTGTCGCCAAGTCTTTATGGCGAAAGCAATCGTTTTTCTTATACGATAAAGCCTAAAATTTTATACTTCCTTATAGTAGAACAAAAGCGCATATATTCGGTTAGCGGCGTACAAACTGGCGGATCTCCTGACGAGATACAGTGAAACTTCATTTAAGGAGTGCTTTTCTCCTTGAAAAAGAAAAACACTTTTTCTGCGCGCGATGTAATGTTGGCGTAGTGTTTCTTGCCCTGTCCCCTAAAAGTCGGGAATTTAGGAGCCGTTTCTCTCATAAAGTTTGCAAAATATAAGCAGATTTTTCCAGAGAAATACGGCTCCTTACCTTCCGGGTTAAGAGAAACACACCCCTCAACAATGGTATGCCGATGTTGATAGCAAGCCCATTTTCGTAACCTTCCTTTAGATTCGAGTTGATATTAACTTATCGTAGGAAGCAGATCGAAGTATGCTAGCAGTACGAGTATATAAGCGAGATGACGAAGATATTTTTCAAAAAGTTCTACCATATACAAACAGACATCGTTTCCTAAATAACAAATAAAAGCCTCATAGGACATTGAACTGCCCCCTGTCAAGTAGACAGTGGAAATAATAAAAAAGATTTAAGTGGCTTTAGCTCTATATTCCATAGGGCTAAGGCCGTTTAATCGCTTTTGATACCTTTCATAATTATAAAAATGAATATACTCATCTATCGCAGTAGTAAGTTCCTCAAATGTTTTATATTTATGTAAATAATACTTCTCACATTTCAGTGTCCCAAAAAAAGACTCCATTGGTCCATTATCAATACACCGACCAACTCGTGACATGCTTTGTGTCATCTCTGCCGCATCTATTTTACGTTTGAACCCTTTAGAGGTGTATTGGAATCCACGGTCACTATGGATAAGAGGCTGTTCTTCATTCAATAGTACTGTGGCTTGATCAAGTGTCTTAAATACAAGTTGATTATTGTTGGAATGTCCTAGAACATAACTTATAATGGATCCGTCATAAAGATCACGAATCGCACTTAAATAGGCCTTTTTTGATTGGTCATACTTAAATTCTGTAACGTCCGTTACCCATTTTTCATTTGGTTTTTCGGCTTGGAATTCACGATTTAATATATTGTCTGCCACATGTTGAGGTGTAGAGCGTTTATATCGCTTCTTCTTGACACGAATGACAGAGCGTAATCCAGCCACTTTCATCAACCGATAGATTCTTTTATGATTAAGTTTCTCCTCGAACTTTCTATTCATGTGAAGGGTCATTTGACGATAACCAAATATACCACCCACTTTTTCATGGAGTATTTGCACCTCTTTGATAATTTCTTTATTCTGTATTTCTCTGGATGAAGGAGTACGATTTAGCCACTTATAGTATGCAGAACGTGCAATTCCCGCGATTTCACAAAGTAAACGAANCATCTGCCTTATGAAGCTTTTATTTTAGCAAAAAATGATAGTGGAAAACAATCTTTTATTTTTCCAACTTATTTTTTCTGATTATGGAATTAACTAAGCCACCTGTTAAAATAATTATCCCGGATAGATAAAACCAAATCATTAAAGCAATAACTGTCCCAAGGCTGCCATATGTTGCGGAATAGTTACCAATATTACTTACATAATAAGAAAATCCAAGTGACACTAATTGCCAAGTAACCGTTGCAAATAAAGCACCAGGAATCGCATTTCTTATATAAATTTGTTTATTTGGTGCTAACGTGTACAAAGCTAGAAAAACAATAAAGAAAACAACGGAAGAAACAACCCAACGAAGCGTTTCCCACACTTGAATGAATCCTTCAGATAGTCCAACAAAGGAAAATAAATAGATACCGACCAGTCTGCCAAATATCGGTAAAAGTAAAGCGATAATAATAATTGCTACCATCGCTACAGTTAATACAATAGCGATAAGTCTTGATACAATGAAAGACCGGTTTTCATCCACTTCATAAGCATGGTTAAATCCCCTCATCAGAGCATTTACACCGTTAGATGCTGCCCATAACGTGGCAATTATTCCAAAGGAAAGCATACCGCCATTTTGTTTACGCACTAACTGTTCCACATTTGTAGAAATCAGATCATAAATTTGCGGTGGCACATATGCAGAAATAGTATCCAATACAGTCAGCTCATCCACAGGTAGATAACCAATAAGCGTCACTAAAAATAGTAGAAAAGGAAATAGCGACAAGAGCAAAAAATACGCTAATTGAGCAGCTAAGCCAAAGACATCTATTTCTAACATTCGTTGATATAGCTGTTTTCCAAACCATACAACTTTTTTTAACATCATCTTACTCCTAAATATGTTCCCTAACGTTTAACAATAAGCGTTAAACAACGGTTAGTACAGATGAGAATTAATCAGTTAATCTACTCTATTCGATCTAGCTTATTTTTATTCGTCATTTTTTCTAACGTTGTCTCTACTTGCTCCAATGTACTTATGGCATTTTCTGCACCTTTTGAAAATGCTTGATTAAATGAAGTAAAGGCGGTTCGTACACTATGCACAGCGTCAGATGGATTTTTGATTGCATAGCTTGTCCCAGCTTTCACTCGTGTTAGTTTATCTTTTGTATAGGTTCTTGTATCCTTATCGAGTAAACTAAGCAGTCCGCCTACTGTAGCTCCAAGAAATACCCCGATTACAAATTTTCTTTTTCCCATCATTATCGCTCCTTATGAAATCGAATGTTTATCTTTTAAATACTGTAATAATTGATGACAACCTTTGGAAATTAATTCATATGTATATGTAAAATTCCCTGTAAAATAAGGATCAGGAACATCTTTTTCCGCAGTTTCATCAACAAAGTCCATTAGCTTGGCAAATTCTATAGAATCGTCCTCGCCAAAAAGCTGTAGCAAGTCTTGTTTATTTTGCTCATCCATCGCAATAATATAATCAATCTTGTCCTTATCCTGTTTACTAATTTGCTGAGCTACTAGACCCTCTGTAGAAATGTTGTGTTTTTTTAAAATAGCAATCGTCTTAGGATGTGGTGGATTTCCTATATGCCATCCCCCGGTACCGGCAGAATCTACTGTTATTTTATCGTTTAATTGTTCTTTTTTTATTAAATCACAAAAAATCGCTTCTGCCATTGGCGAGCGGCAAATGTTCCCCAGACAAACAAACATGACGCGTATCATCTTACCACCTGCTTTTAAGTAAATATTCTACTCTATTATAAGCAACTTCTCTTTTAACGGCAAAGGTTTCTATTTAAAATTCAATTTTATTGTAATAATATGTTGTTTTTTGTCCCTAAATTAAATAAAATTTATTTATCCTGCCTCTCTTGTCTTTAACATTTGCCGACTGCTGTTTTCGAATAATCCTGATGTCATTTTTTCCAAACTATTCTTAGAAAAACTTGGCTTATCGCCAAGTCTTTATCGCGAAAGCTGTCGTTTTCTTATACGATAAACCCGAAGTCTTTATGCTTTCCTACAATAAAAAAAGTTCTTGACATCTATACTTGTTTTTCGGAATATTTTATTAAAAAGAAAAAAAGGGGGTAATAAATATGATGGATGTGGTTAACAAGATAAGCAGCTTTGTTTGGGGACCACCTACATTAATCTTAATTCTAGGGACTGGTTTATATTTAACCCTTCGTTTAGGCTTTTTTCAATTTCGCACTTTGCCTTATGCAATTAAATTAACCTTCAGCCCTAGTAAACAAGACAAAAAGTCTAAAGGAGATATTAGTCATTATCAAGCATTGACTACTGCCATGGCTGCTACGATAGGAACTGGTAATATCGTTGGTGTAGCAACAGCTGTCGTTCTCGGCGGGCCTGGTGCCGTGTTTTGGATGTGGGTTTCCGCTTTATTCGGTATGGCAACGAAATACGCAGAAGCTGTACTAGCAGTTAAATATAGAGTGGAGAACAGTAAAGGACAAATGTCTGGTGGACCAATGTACTACTTAGAAAGAGGATTAAAAGCAAAATGGCTTGGCATTATTTTCGCAATCTTCGGATCAATTGCAGCATTTGGTATTGGTAATATGGTACAATCAAAGGCTGTTTCTGATGCATTGGATAATTCATTTCAAGTCCCACCTATAGCCACAGGTATTATTTTAACCTTATTAGTTGGATTGGTTATTCTTGGGGGAATTAAAGGGATTGGTCGAGTCACCGCTTTTTTAGTTCCGATTATGGCTTTATTTTACGTTATTGGCGGATTGGTTATCGTATTCTTAAACCTTGAGGTTGTCCCGGGTGTTATCGGGTTAATTTTTACCGACGCTTTTAGTGGGAGTGCGCTAGGGGGAGGTATTTTAGGAACAGTTATTCGTTATGGAGTTGCACGAGGTGTATTTTCCAATGAAGCCGGTTTAGGTTCTGCACCGATTGCCGCAGCTGCTGCCAAAACGGATTACCCAGGCCGTCAAGCCCTAGTCTCTATGACACAGGTGTTTTTCGATACAATTATCGTTTGTTCCATTACTGCAATCACTATCTTAATGGCGGATATGTATCAAGGCGATTTGTCTGGTGGAGATTTAACGACTGCATCTTTTTCTATGTTCCTTGGGGATGCAGGTGAATATATCGTTACCATCGCAATTATTTTATTTGCATTTTCTACGATTGTTGGCTGGTCTTATTATGGAGAAAAATGCTTTTCCTATCTCTTTACCGATAAAGCCATTCCTTATTATCGAATTGTATTTGTACTTGCGCTTTTATATGGTTCGATGGAAAAGCTTGATATCGTATGGGGTGTTTCAGACATTATGAACGCATTAATGGCTGTCCCTAACTTAATTGGACTGTTAGGATTATCAGGTGTAGTCGTTTATGAAACGAAGAAATTTTTAAAAGTTGCTAAGGAAGAAGAACGATTGGCAAAAGGACGATAAAGTGAAACTCCATGAGTAGGGGTTTTCTTTCATTCCCCACTCATGGTTGGTACCACAAGGGGATGACCTAAAGGCCCTTGAACCAATCGGAAATTTAGGTGCCGTTTATCTCCCACTTAGACTTTTTTGTGTTGTCCTCAACTCTCGAGGTGGGAGTCTTACGGAACCTTACATTCGGATTAACGCCCGTCCTTTTAAGTTTTTTTGGTTACTTCTTTTAACTAAAGTTATCTGTTGGTTTAAAATATACTCAAATCCCATTTCATTGCAATATGCTTAAGCAATTTAATTCCAGCAATACTATTTCCTTTTTCATCTAATGCCGGACCGTATACACCGATTCCACAACCGTCAATAAACGGTAAAACCTCACTTCTAACTCTTGGTGGTGCTAAAGCGATTATTCCACCTGATACACCACTTTTAGCTGGTATACCAACATATGCGGCAAATTTTCCAGAAGCATCATACATTCCACATGTCAGCATTAAAGACTTAACAAGACGGACAACATTTCTTGGAATAACTTCTTCGTCTGTCTTTGAGTTAATCCCATCATTCGCTAGCAATAACCCAAGGATTGCTAAATCGTCTAACGTAACTTCAATGGAACATTGTTTAAAATATGTGTCTAGTGTTAATTCCAAATCCGATTCCAAGTAACCAAGTTCAAGTAAATAATATCCAATAGCGCGGTTTCTTATTGAAGTATCTCTTTCTGACTCGTAAACATCATAGTTTAGGCGCGGACGATGGCCAAGAGCTTTCTCAAACAGTTGGAAGATCGGCTCCAGCTTTTCTTCGGGTGTCTTACCTTTTAGTAATGATGTTACGGTGATAGCACCAGCGTTTATAAATGGATTAAATGGTTTTTTTAATTTACGCATTTCTAAATGCATAATTGAATTAAACGCTTCTCCCGCCGGTTCTACATCAACTCGATCTAGTACATAGGACACTCCTCTTTCCATACAAGCAACAATAAAACTGAAAACCTTAGAAATGCTTTGAATCGTAAAAGGAATGTCAACATCTCCTGAACGAATCGTCATCCCATTTTTCCCTACGATCGTGATTCCTAAATGGTTTGGATTGGCTTTTTTTAAAATGGGGATGTAGGATGCAACCTCCCCTTGTTTTGTTTCTTTTTTATAAAATTTGACCCAGTCGTCGACATAGGATTGCAGCCACTCTTGCGTAATTTCTGTATTCCAGTTCACTGTTCCTTGAACCATGCGATCACCTCATTATTTGTATGTCTCACTTAAAGAAAAACTCAACCGGCAATATGCCCGCTGCAAGCAATTCTTTAGCAATAGCCTCAACCTCTTAACGGATATTTCAGCCTTTCTTGAGACGCAAAAAAGCAAAACTTTAAACCGTGAGCGCTTTGCTACATACTCCCACGGTTTCTATAGATAATAAGAGTCCTGACCAGCAGTGTGTCAGCTTGGCAACTGCCATTAACTTATACGTAGATGGAATGGACGAATCGATTCTTACCCCACCCTAAACATATAAAGCAAATCTTTAATTCAGTAGGGGTTTTCTTTTATCCCCATTGTCGTACCGCAAGGGGATGACCTAAAAGACATTTGATTTATAATTGGATCGTCCATTGATCCTTATGTTTCACCTCGTAGCATAAAAGAGCAGATCTTACTGCCATTTACATGCAGGGTAAAAAGGGGTTTAAATTGATAATAAAGCAAAACTCTACGTGTATTATAAAACCAATAATCTTTTTTCTCCATCTTTATCTCTCATTTATTCTTACCTAAACGCAGGTAAATCATTCATATTTACCTTAAAAGCGCAAGTGCAAACAGAGGATAAAGGCTTTCGGGTACCCTCTTAACTCCAGACTAAAAGCTTTATGTATTTTAACGTTTCGCAGACTTACCATTGTTACCAAACCCTTGGAACATTTATACTTGACTGCTTTTTCCCTTTAAAACAGCAACTATTAATTCACGCGTTTTTTCTATTAAGTACGGTTTAATCATAGTAGGTCGATTACAATTGCACATTAACAGGTGGGTGGGGAGGTTTAACTGAATGGTTTTCTTTCTGAACTTGATGCTGTGTTATCTGTTTCCTAATGATTTGTTCTACCTTTTTGGCAATTTCTGTACTTTTCATCCCTGCATATTCTTCTGGATGGATTGGATCCTTAATTGTTAAGGAAACTCTAGCAGGGCTAACTCTCCCATTCTGTTCTTCAAGCATTCGATAGGTACCATCGATAGCAATTGGAACAATCGGAACCTTTGCCTTTAGTGCTAAACGAAAGCTGCCTGATTTAAACGAGTAAACTTGATTTCCTCTACTTCTGGTACCTTCCGGAAAAATCACCATGGAATAACCATTTCGCAAATTCTCTATTCCTTGATTAATTGATCTAACTGATTGCCTGCGATCTTTTCTGTCAATAAAGACACAACGTATTAGCTCCATCCACGGGGCAATAATAGGTAATCTTTTTATTTCTTTTTTTGCGATAAATCCAACTGGTTTGCCTAGATAACCAAGAATGGTCAATATATCAAATAAGCCTTGATGATTAGCTACAAATAGAACCGCCCCTTCCGGAAGCTTTTCTTGACCATAAACTTCAACAGTACTGCCTGTCCGTTCAAATACTTTTCTTGAGACACGACTTGGTTGAATAAACAATTGTTCATGACTGAGCTTCTTTTTCAATTTCTTTGCCCTCAGTAATTGAAAAATTGTACCAAGTACAAGCAGCCCAGCATATATGTATATTGCTAATGTTCGAATCATCTTTAATAACTCCTTTCACCATAGCATATTATACATTTGTGTAGCTAAAAACAGCAAGGGCAAAAGAGTAATCTCTAATTTATTGGAAAACAGTGAATTGATTAAGTAATCGGTAATAAAGGAGGTGCCTTTATCTCCAAATTAGACTTCTCCGTGTTCCTTTAACTTTTAAAGCGGGAATATTACGGCATCTTAGTTTCAGGATAATTTGGTCAAGAAAATTATCTACAATGTACAAGATTTAAAATTTTCTATTAGAAAAGCTGTCGTTTTTCTTATACGATAAACCCAAAATCTTATACTTTCCTATAGCAGAACAAAAAACCTTTACTCACATCGTTGCAAGTAAAGGTCATATAAAGTGAAACTTATTCCGTGGAACACGGAATGTTTAGTTACCAATCGCTTTTAGGTGCCGTTTTCTCACACTTAGACCCTTTTGGATCAACTCAGGTCTTGAAGTGGGAATCTTACGGCACCTTACATCAAGGATAAAACTAGTATTCTATATTATTTACCTATAAATTGTTGTGTCCAATGATTGCCTTGCTCTACATAGCCAACTCCGATATGAGTATATTTTGCGTTCATAATATTCGCACGGTGGCCTTCACTATTCATCCAAGCATTTACAACTTCTTGTGGACTACGTTGACCTTTGGCAATATTTTCTCCGGCTGTAGAATAACGAATACCGAATTGTTTCATCATATCAAATGGTGAACCATAAGTTGGGCTGTTGTGAGAAAAGTAACCATTAGCTGCCATATCTCTTGACTTTTCACGCGCTACTTTACTCAACTCCGCATCTATTTTAAGTGCTGGCAAGCCTTGTTTTGCTCTTTCTTTATTCGTTAAGTCAACAACTTCTTGTTCAAACTGACTTAATTCACCTGTTTTTGCCTGTTCTTGCTTTTCTTCTGTTTTACCTTGTTCTGCTGTGTTCGTATTTGGCTGTTGTTCTGCTTTTTCTTGATTAGGGTTAGCTTGATTTGCCTTTTCTGGATTTTGGGAAGTTGGCTTCTCTATTGGTTGTTCCTGATTTTGTTCAGGAGCTTTCGCTTGATTTGTACAGTTACGTTTATTATGTTTTGACTGTACATTTTTCATATATTTATTAAACAAGTTATTTACTTCGTCTTTAGAAAGGCTTTGCCAATTTCCATTAATAGAATAGAAGGCTTTGAACGACTGATTTTGTTCTGGCGCTTTGGCTTGAGCATTTGCGGAAGAAGAAAAAGCACCCCCGAATAATAAGGCTGTTGATAATGCTACTGCTACACCTATCTTTTTAAACATGTTGCTTACACACTCCTTTTGTTTTGTTTTGTGCAAACTAATCATAGCATGGAATTTTTGTAATAATTATGGCAAGCCTTACCAACAGGAAAATGCCAAGCATCACTTTTCCATAAGCCTTATGTTTATTAGAATTCACAACATATTAAAAACAAAAGAATAGGTAAAATTTCAATTTGGAGGTAGAAATTTCAAAAAAAACGGGGTTGACAAACACTAGCAAACTCAAATTTATTACAAAATACGTTAATTTGTAATACAAATGTTACGTATTCTATTTCCTTTCGACAAAAAAGTATTATATAATTAATGTTTGGACAATTTATATTTTATTTCATACTGAGAAACTTACTTTTTAATACACCGTATAAGTTAAGGACCATGCAAAATAAAGTGAGGGAAGCTTTTGAAAAGTTAGGTTTGATTAAGGAATTGGAAAAAACAATAGATTACATACCGTTTGCATCATTTGAAGGCAAAAATACAGATAAATCTATTTAATTAAATAATAATTACCAATAACTAACACTTGTCTATGTACCCCCTAAAATGATTATTATTAAGAGAATGCTATATAAGGAATATTTTATCAATGGAGGATTAAACTATGTTTTCTACTGCTGAAATTGGAATCGACCTTGGTACTGCAAATATTTTAATATACACAAAATCAAAAGGAATCGTTTTAAATGAGCCGTCAGTTGTCGCTATTGATGTCAATACGAAGCAAGTAGTTGCTGTTGGAACAGAGGCAAAGGAAATGGTTGGAAAAACTCCGCAAAATATTATTCCAATCCGACCATTAAAAGACGGAGTTATTGCTGATTATGATGTAACCACACAAATGCTAAGGGCTTTTTTGAAAAAAGTAAGTAAAAAGATTGGTATGTCAATGCGTAAACCAGTCGTAGTCGTGTGCACTCCTTCAGGTAGCACGACTGTGGAACGGAGGGCTATCCATAATGCCGTAACAAGCTATGGTGCAAAGCAGGTGCATTTAATTGAAGAACCGATTGCGGCTGCAATTGGTGCTGACTTACCAGTTGATGAACCAATCGCTAGTGTAGTGGTGGATATCGGTGGAGGTACGTCAGAGGTAGGCATTATTTCCTTTGGCGGAGTTGTATCTTGCAATTCTGTTCGTATTGGTGGAGACAAAATGGATGAAGAAATTATTCATCATATACGAAAAACTTATAATATCCTTATCGGTGAACGGACAGCTGAAAATATTAAAATGGAAATCGGGTATGCTCATCCTAATCATAAAGAAGAAACAATGGAAATTCGCGGCCGTGATATGGTAACTGGTTTGCCAAAAACCGTTACGATTACGTCTAAAGAAATACATCTTGCTTTAAAAGAATCATTAGGGCAGGTGCTTGAAACCATTCGATCTACATTAGAAAATTGTCCTCCAGAGCTCAGTGGAGATATAGTCGATCACGGGATTGTATTAACAGGTGGCGGAGCACTCTTACATGGTATGAAGGAGTGGTTATCTACCGAATTGATCGTTCCAGTACACCTTGCTCCGAATCCTTTAGAATCTGTAGCAATTGGAACAGGGCGTTCTTTAAAAATGATTAGCAAGCTACAAAAGGCAATAAAATAGTTTACTATATTAATAAGTCAAACAAACCGTTAAGGGTTACAAATTTAATCCAGCATCCGTGGGGAAAATCTCCGCGGATGTAAGTTTTTTACTGAATACTCTTGAAAGTCATGTTCTTAACCAAGATATTCACCTATTCTTAAGGTATCTTTTTCTAAAAAACTATTTAGTAACCGTTTACATTTTCATATGATCATAGTATACTGAAGAATAAGAAATCATTATTCCTACTTTGGAAATAACCTATCAATCACTGCCTAATCTGTTCACAGCTCCATTCCAGAGTTGTTCCAACAGATAAAAGCCAGTTCATCTTAAATTACAGGCATTGTAATTTAACGTTGAATTGGCTTTTTATTTTCTCAGAAAGCCTATGATCTACTAGATAGGAAGAACAACTATGGAATTTACATTGACTTCAGAAAAAAATTCATACCAGCTTAATATGTTAATCATATGGGGGGGATTTACAGGCGATTTTTAGTGGTTGTAATACAAAGAAAGCCGGATACATCACGTTTGTCAGGCAAAACAGTTAATTCCATTTAGAATGAAGGAGTGAAGACATGGCGGGTGCCTTAGAACATATTAAAATCCTTGATTTATCACGTGTACTAGCCGGGCCCTACTGCACGATGATTTTAGGGGATCTTGGAGCTGAAGTGATTAAAGTGGAGGCTCCCGGAGGCAGTGATGAAACACGAAAATGGGGGCCGCCTTTCCAAAACGGAGTAAGTGCGTATTATCTTTGTGCCAACCGAAATAAAAAGAGCATTACAATAAATTTAAAAACAAAAGAAGGAACAGATCAGATCAAAGAGCTTGTCAAAGATTGCGATGTCATTATTAATAACTTCCGCACCGGCACGATGGAACGCTTTGGATTAGATTACCATGTTCTTTCTCAAATTAATCCACAATTAATCTATTGTTCCATTACAGGCTTTGGTGAAACAGGACCTTATAAAGATATGCCGGGTTATGATTTTATCATTCAAGCGATGAGTGGCCTGATGAGTATAACTGGTAACGAAGATACAGGTCCACAAAAAATGGGGGTCGCGATAACTGATATATTGACTGGCATGTATGCATGTATTGGAATTCAAGCAGCTTTGTTGGAGAGAACGCAATCACAAAAAGGACAAAAGCTCGACATTGCTTTATATGATGCGGCAGTGAGCGCCCTTATCAATATGGGCAGTAATTATTTAATGTCGGGTGAAATTCCAAAGCAGCTTGGTAACCAACATGCAAATATCGTTCCTTATCAGACTTTTCACACAAAAGATGGTGAAATGGTTATTGCTACTGGAAATGATAGGCAATTTCAGGCACTATGCGAAATAGTTGGCAGTTCCACACTCAAGCATGATCCAAGGTTTCAATCGAATCCCGACCGGGTTGCTCATCGAAATGAATTAGTTGAAATTCTCCAAGACCATTTCTTGCAAAAGCCAACCTCCTATTGGTTAGAGAAATGCAGAGAAATGGGGGTGCCAATTGGACCAATCCAACATATTGCTGAAGTAGTAAATGATCCACAGCTATTAACACGAGAGATGTTTGTCGAAATGCCTCATCCTACTATTGGAACAATTAACATGATTGGCAGTCCGTTAAAAATGTCACGTACACCTGTCTCCTATCGATACCATCCTCCAAATCCAGGAGAACATAATGACATTATCTTAAATCAAAAAAACTATGCAAGCGAATAAAAGGAGTTGTTAGTTTATGAACTTTCATTTTACAGTAGAACAAATGATGTTAAGAAATACAGTGCGTAACTTCACCGATAAGGAAATCATGCCTTATATTGCCCAATGGGATCGAGAGGGTAAATTCGACCCGGTAATTATTGATAAACTAGCAACACTCGGTTTAATGGGGGTATGTATTCCCGAAGAATACGGCGGCAGTGGCATGGATTATAATTCACTTGCAATTGTCTGTGAAGAGCTTGAAAGAGGAGATACAGCCTTTCGAACAGCAGTTTCCGTTCATACTGGGTTGAATTGTATGACTCTACTGCAATGGGGAACAGAAACACAAAAGCAAAAGTATCTCGTTCCCCAAGCAAAAGGAGAAAAAATTGGCGCTTTCGGCTTAACAGAACCTAGCGCTGGGTCTGATGTAGCAGCAATGGAGGCCACTGCATATAAACAAGGAAATTATTATATTTTAAATGGGCAAAAAACGTGGATATCATTATGTGATATTGCTGACCATTTTATCGTCTTTGCCTACACAAAAGACCGCTCAGAAAAACATAAAGGAATTTCCGCTTTTATTATTGAAAGAGAGTGGGAAGGCTTCTCCTCAAAAGCAATTAAAGGGAAACTCGGGATTCGCTCGGGAAATACAGGAGAAATTTTCTTTGACCACATCAAGGTTCCAAAGGAGAATTTGCTCGGTGAAGAAGGTGAAGGCTTTAAAATTGCTATGTCTGCTTTAGATAATGGCCGATTCACGGTAGCAGCCGGGGCAGTTGGGCAAATTATGGCTTGCTTAGAAGCTAGCATCAAATACTGTCATGAACGGGAAACCTTTGGTAAAAAAATTGGGAAACATCAGCTTGTACAACAAATGATCGCTAATATGGAAGCTGGACTGCAAATGAGCCGCTTGCTTGTTTATCGTGCAGGTGAATTAAAAAATGAAGGAAAACGAAATACAAGAGAAACCTCATTAGCAAAATGGCAAGCTTGTGATCTTGCTAATAAAGCTGCTGATGATGCCGTGCAAATTCATGGAGCGTACGGTTTCTCAGATGAATATCCAGTTGAGCGATACTTACGTAATTCAAAAGCACCGGTTATTTACGAAGGAACAAGAGAAATCCATACGATCATGCAAGCAGAATATGCTCTAGGATATCGCCAAGATAAACCGTTAAACAAGATGTTACCGGCATGGAAGCAAACCATGCATACGAATAGTTAAGGAAAACGAGACTAGCGTCCAGCCTTTGGCGAAATGCTAGTCTAGTTACGTTATCAGCTTAGACACAAAAATAATAAAAGGAGGTCTTCTCATGTTTGAAGCATATACAAAAAGTATTTTTATTAATGGGATTTGGCATGAAGTAAAGGAAAGTGCTACTGAAATCGTTTATAATCCCGCTACCTTAAAGCCAATCACACAAGTTTCTCACGCCAGTACAAAAGAAGCTAAACAAGCGATTGCTGCAGCATTAAAAGCCTTTCCTGCATGGAGCAAGAAAACAGGAAGAGAACGTTCAAAAATTTTATATAAGGCTTATCAAATGATGTACGAAGATGCTGAAAGACTTGGAAAAATTTTAACAATGGAGCAAGGAAAGCCATTAAAGGAAGCAATCGGAGAAATCAAAGGGGCTGCCCACTTTTTACTATGGTATGCCGAGGAAGCGAGCAGAAGTTACGGAGAATGGTTGCCATCCTCGGTTACCTCTAAACGGTTAATTGTTATACCACAGCCTATTGGCGTGGTAGGAGCAATTACACCTTGGAATTTTCCATCCTCCATGATAACTAGAAAACTTGCACCTGCTCTTGCTGCTGGATGTACGGTTGTATTAAAACCAGCACCTGATACACCTCTTTCTGCCATTGAAATTGTGAAGATTTTTGAACGGGTTGGATTGCCAAGTGGTGTGGTAAACCTCGTTACTGGTGATGCCACAGCCATTGGCAAGGAATTACTTATTAGTAAAGATGTTCGTTTAATTACATTTACTGGATCAACAGAGGTAGGAAAATATCTAATGAAAGAAAGTGCCAATCACGTCAAAAAACTATCTTTAGAATTAGGAGGTCATGCTCCTAGTATCGTTTTTGCAGATGCAGATTTGGAAAAAGCAGCGAAACTAGTACTCGCGAGTAAATTTAGAAATAATGGGCAAACATGTATTTGTACAAATCGGTTGTTCGTACATGAGTCTGTCATGAATGATTTTGCTAACCTGTTGAAAGAAAAGGTGCAAAAACTAAAATTAGGAGATGGGTTAGCAGCAAATACAGATATCGGCCCATTGATTAATGAGCAAGCATGTAAAAAAGTTCAATTTCATGTTGAAGATGCGACCAAACAAGGTGCTATCATTGAGCATGGAGGTAAACCTTGGAATACAGAAGAACTATCGGGTTACTATTTTGAGCCTACTATTCTATCTAATGTCTCCAATGAAATGAAAATCATGCATGAAGAAACATTCGGACCGGTCCTGCCACTCCAAGTCTTTTCTGAAGAAGCAGAAGTTATAGATAAGGCAAATAATAGTGACTATGGGTTAGCAGCATATATTTTCACAGAAAACACTAGCAGGGCTATCCGTGTTTCAGAACAGCTAGATTATGGGATTGTTGGGATTAATGATGTGTTTCCTGCGACACCAGAAGCTCCGTTTGGTGGAATAAAGCAATCCGGCTTAGGAAAAGAAGGTGGGCATCATGGAATGGACAAATTTTTAGAGAAAAAGTTTATTTCCATAGGCATTGATAATTAAAAATCATTTTTAAATTAGAAAAACTTGGCTTGTCGCCAAGACATTAAGGAGAAAAGCTATCGTTTTTTTATACGATAAAGTGAAACTTCATTCCGTGGAATGCTTTTTACACGGAATGTTCGTATTGCAAAGGTATGACCTAAAGGCCCTTGAACGAATTGGGCATTTAAGTGCCGTTTTCTCCCACTTTGACTTCTCCGTATTCCTTTAACTCTTAAGGTGGGAGACTTACGGCACCTTACATTTTTAATGAGAGAATACAGCTTCTTACATTCGAGAGAAAGGAAACATGCCTCTTAAATAAGGGTACGCCAACGCCTAAGCGACAAGCAAGCTTTGAGTCGGTCTCCCTTTAGATTCAAGCGACGTCGATTTATATTAGGAAAGAGATTGAAGTTCGTTAGTAGCACGAGCGCTTGCTAGACAAACAATATGTACAAAAAGTTTTTCACCAATCGATGCAAGAGATGAGTACTTACTTTTTTTAAAAAAACAAGCGACAGCTTACCCTATAGCAATCGTTTTTCAATGTGCAATAGATTTTTTTATTTTGCAATAACGGATGGATGATGTACTTCATATTGTCTATATAAATCTTTAAGCGCTGAGGCTAATGCATTTCCAGCTTTTCCTAAGTAGTGGGATTTCAAAATTGCTACAGGCTCTTTAATACCATCTTGCAGACTATGACCGCGTAATAATTGCTGAACAAATTCCTTGCCGTGATTTGTGGCTAACGTGCACCCAGCTGCTACAATTACTCCATACTTCTTGTCAATTTCTGCTGTTATCGTTAACGTTTCATAAATGCTTTGAGCTGCCATCCCTGATGGCAGCCGTGCATGTCCAGCTATAAAAACTGTTTTCATGGTTTCTTTCCCCCAATCGTTTTTCATTGTTCTACCCCCATTTTTCTTTTTAAAAAACTTGGCTTGTCGCAAGTCTTTATGGCGCAAGCTACCGTTTTTCTTATACGATAAAGTGAAACTTTATTCCGTGGAATGCTTTTTACACGGAATGTTAGTTGAACCAATCGGGCATTTAGGTGCCGTTTTCTCCCACTTTGACTCTTTTGTATCAATTCAGGACTTGAAGTGGGAAACTTACGGCACCTTACATGCGGGATAAAGCCTAATGTTTTATACTTTCCTATAGTGTTAAAAAGGCCGTAGAATATCTAAGATGTGATACATCACTTTCGTAGTACAGGTTTTCCCCTTTATAACTTTATGATTAGAATTCATCGTATATGACATAGTGGTTTATTTGTATCCAAGCTGCTTCGATATATTTTCAGCACTAATGCTTGATTTATGTTTAATCCTTTGTAAATTATCACCTGTAAAACGGCTTGATAGACCACTTACCGCCAAAGCAGCAATAACTTTACGCTTATAGTTATAAATAGGATACGATATTCCAGTTGTATCCTCGTCCTGTTCTGCAATACTATATGCAAAGCCATCAGCCTTAATTTGTTGTAATTCCTTTACCAATTCTTCTTTATTAATCGGTCGCTGGATAGAGATAAGCCGCGATTGATGAATGATTTGCTGTTGTTTTTCCTCCGGTAAAAATGCCAGCAATAACTTTGGCCCTGATCCAATATATAATGGCACACTTTTTCCTATTTTCGTATACAGTCTAAGTGCCCGGGAACTTTCTACTTTTTCAATATAAGTTGCTTTATTTTGATTTACAATAACTAGATGAATAACCTCATTGATTTCTTTTGCTAATTGTTGCATCAGTGGTAAAGCAACTTCCCTTACTTCCAATCGATTTGCTACTAAATTACCCAGTTCCAATAATTTTAATCCTAATTGATATTTCCCCCCTTGAACCTCGTTTGTCCTTGCTATATAACCACTATATTCCAAGGAGCTCAATAATCGATACGCTGTCGGCTTTGGTATGTTGCCCTCATCAGCAATTTCTTTTAAGGATAACTCCTCAACATCCTCGTTAAATAACTCTAACAGCTTTAAAGCTTTTATCACACTCTGATTCATATCCAGGCTCCTTAATAAGCTATCATTTATCTGTTCCGTATTTGTGTAAAGCTGACGGCAATCATAAATGTAAAGGATTGTCCAAATCCTACGTACAGAACGTAAGGTTGCCAGAGGGTAAAACAGTGGTACTACATTCCACTTAAACAATATGTTCTTCTTTTTCAAAAGTTTTGCAGCTTCAACCTAGCTTTTATCCTCTTTTTGAACCGTACTGTAAAGAGAAGCTGGGGATCTATGTCAATATTACATCACATAGTAACACCCAGCCGGATCATTCCCTGCATCCTTTACAGCATAGTAAAGGTAAAAGCATTCTTTGCATTTACAACATTAAAAATAATTTCACTTGCTCTCCCCTTATAAAGTTACACGCTCTTCTTTTACCTCATCATATTCTGCAATATAAACACCACGTCGTTTCATCTCTTGAATATATTCCTCGCCGGGAACAATTTGTTCTGGTGGATAGACACCTCTTTTCGTAATCGTTCCACCAGCAATCATTTGCGCTACGACAGAGATGGTATTTGCAGTAGCCCTTGCCATCGCTGTAACGTTCGTTTGTTCGTCCTTATATGTGATCATTTCATAAATATGGTTGGTAGTAGTACCCGACTTTTCACCAGCAACGATGACACGTAATAATACAACGTCTTTCTTATCTTCTAATTCCACAATCGGATCCAGAACCTTTAAAAATACATCTCTTGGACATACTTTTTGTCCATTAATCTCTACCTGATAGTCTAATTTTGTTAAATTCAGATCAACAAGCAGCTTAAATTTTTCAGCATGACCAGGATAACGAATGGTTTTATATTCCAGTGTTTTTAAGTGTGGATAGGAAATAGATAGTGTTGAAGTCCCTCCAGAAGTATGAAATGCTTCTAGTGGTCCGAACCGATCAAAATAAACCGTTTCTACTTCAGATAAAGATGGAACCTCCAGTTTCATTCCATTGCGGATAATCAATGACGGATCTGTATAATGATCAAACACTCCTTCCATGGAGAATACATGATTATATTCCAATGGTGGTTCTGGTTTAACAGGAATTCCGCCAACGTATAGCTTTATCTCCTCTGCGTGATCGAGTTTACTAACTCCATAGCCAGACAAAATATTAATCATCCCTGGAGCAACACCTAGATCTGGAATTAATGTGACGTTAGCGTTCTTTGCTGCCTCCTTCATTGCTAATACCTTATCCGTCATATGTCCAATATGCCCCCCTAAATCAATAGCATGGACACCAACTTCTATCGCCGTTTTAGCAACAATTTCATTAAATGAATAAAACAGTGCATTAATAATTACATCAAATTGTTTCATATAGGTCGCTAAGTCGATAGCATCTGTTGCATTTACTTGATAGGCTGTTAGTTTCGTGGATTGTAACTGATCACATACATACTGTGCTCTATTTCTATCAATATCTGCTAAACCAACGGCAGACACACTCTCACTCAATACTAAATCCCGAGCCGCTTCTTTCCCCATTAAACCAGCACCCAATACTCCTATTTTCACCAAATCCACTCCTTCTTCAAGATTTCAACATAAAAAGTTTTCGAATATCTGACAATCAATGAATGATTTACTCGATATCAATTTGGGCTCGTTGTAACTTACCACTGTAATCGATATAAACTGCTTTCCATTCTGTAAATACATCTAAAGCCTGCACACCTGAATCGCGATGACCATTTCCTGTTCCCTTCGTTCCACCAAAGGGCAAGTGAATTTCTGCACCTGTAGTTCCAGCATTAACATAAACAATTCCTGTATCTAAATCACGTTGAGCTTGGAAAACACGATTCACATCTTTTGTAAAAATGGAACTGGATAAGCCATAAGAAACACCGTTATTTACTTCAATAGCCTCTGCGAAACTCTTTACTGGAATCAACGAAACAACAGGACCAAATATTTCTTCCTGGGAAATTCGCATCGTCGGAGTTGCATCTGTAAATAAAGTTGGACTAAAAAAGTTTCCACCTAATTCTCCTTGCCAAACTTCTCCTCCAGCAAGTAAAGTAGCTCCCTCTTCCTTCCCAATCTCAACATACCGCTTAATTTTATTCAGCCCTGCTTCATTAATAATTGGCCCCACCTTTATTGTTTCATCTAAACCATTACCAATTGTTAAGTGTTTCATTTTTTCCAGTAATCGCTCTTCAAGCTTTGCTTTCACGTTCTCATGAACGATGACCCGGCTACATGCTGTGCAGCGCTGACCACTCGTTCCAAAAGCACTCCAAATAATGCCTTCTGCTGCTAACTCTAAATCAGCATCGTCCATCACAATAACAGCGTTCTTTCCTCCCATTTCCAAGGAAACCTTTTTTAATTGCTGCCCGCATTTCGCAGCAATCTGCCGTCCTGTGTCATTGGAACCGGTAAAGGAAATAACACGTATATCATCATGATGAACCATCGCATCGCCAACAACGGATCCACTGCCAAATACAACATTAAGTACTCCATCCGGCAAACCTGCTTCAGCAAAAATTTTTGCTAATTCATAAGCCATTAAAGGCGTTTCTGTTGCAGGCTTCCAAATAACAGCATTTCCGGCGACGATGGCAGGAAAAGACTTCCACGTAGCAATAGCAATTGGGAAATTCCAAGGTGTGATAATTCCAACAACACCAACAGGACAACGCTGACTTATAGCAAATTTATCCTTTAATTCTGCCGGCGTCGTTTGCCCAAATAAACGGCGTCCTTCCCCAGCCATATAAAAAGCCATATCTATTCCTTCCTGAACTTCTCCTCTAGCTTCTTCAAGTACTTTTCCGTTTTCCATTGTTAGAATGCGTGACAGCCTTTCTTTATTTTCTTTCATTAAATTACCCATTCGATATAGCACTTCCGCACGTTGTGGTGCTGGTACTAGAGCCCACTTTCTCTGAGCTTGTTTTGCCGCAGCAACAGCCTTATTGACTTGTTCCTGATTCGACAATGGCACTTGAACAATTTCTTCTCCCGTTGCAGGGTTCATAACTGCTGTTGTTTTATCCGCTTCCTCCCAGTTTCCGGCGATATAATTCTTTAACGTATCCACTTCAATAAATGTCGTCATTGTTAAACCTCCCTATATGATTGGCGATTACGAAGTTGGGTAATCGTTGTCGAAACAGCTATTTGCTCTTTGTCATTCATCACTTCAATCACTGCTGGTTGTTTTGCTTGGGATGCTTCTATAAAAGCGACTTTAAATTCCTGAATGGAAGTAACTCGATATCCAATGGCACCTACACTTTTAGCTAAATCCATAAAATTAATTTCTCCTAAATCGGTTGCAATCACTTTTTCCGGATAATGCATTTCCTGATGCATGCGAATGGTTCCATACATTTTATTATTAAAGACTAAACATATGACTGGAACATCATACCTGACGGCTGTCTCTAATTCCTGACACGTCATCATAAATCCACCATCACCGCTAAATCCTATGACAAGACGATCAGGAAAAGCTAATTTAGCACCAATAGCGCCGGGTAATCCATAGCCCATGGCACCGGAAGTAGGCCCGACATACGTATGTGAATGTTTAAAAATATAATATTGATGTACCCAGCCAGCAAAATTTCCCGCATCATTCGTAATCATTGCATCTTCTGGTAACGTTTTTATTAAGTAATCGATAATTTGTGTATTTATCGGTGAATGCTCAGTCACATCTAACCTACTCGTTTTTGTATAAACAGAATTGCAATGAAAGGCCCATTCTGACCAAGCTTCCTTTACTTCTAATTCGTTTAATCGTAAGAGTGCTTCCTTCATATCCGCAACCATTCCGATAACAGGAGCAACGCTTTTTCCGATACTGTAAAAATCAATATCCATTTGGATTATTTTCTGTTCTGGAGAAAAAAGGGAATAGTCCTGTGTGGTGACCTCGGATAAACGTGTTCCTAAAGCTAATACAACATCTGCCTGCCTAACTGTTTCTAAAATTTCCTTTGGCGTTCCCAAGCCTAGATGTCCTCCATAAAGTAAGTGATCATTGGGAAATACATCATGTCGTCGAAATGCTGTAAACACAGGAATATAGAACATTTCAGCAAACCTTTTTAATTCCTCTTCTGCTCGCGCCTGCTTTACACCACCCCCGGCAATAACCACAGGTCTTTGAGCATCAGCTAGCAGTGCCTCCACTTCAATAAGTTCACTTGCAGACGGTGCAGGCTTTGGTCTTGGAATAACCGGAGCGTAGTGCATTATTTCTTCCTGTTTTAATACATCTTCCGGCAAGGAAATAATCACAGGTCCAGGTCTTCCTGAACTTGCAATTCGAAATGCTCGCTGGACAATTTCCGGTGTTCGTTCTGCATCTTTTAATTCAACAGCCCATTTTGCGATAGATTGAAAATACTGTTCTAAATCAATTTCTTGGAACCCCTCTCTACCACGAAATTTACTATGAACCTGACCTAAAAACACCACCATTGGGGTAGAATCCTGATAAGCTGTATGCACCCCAATCGATAAATTAGCAGCCCCCACTCCTCTTGTCGCCATAACCACCCCTGGTTTTAAAGCAGACTTTGCATATGCTTCCGCCATAAAAGCTGCCCCACCTTCATGACGAGCAGAGATAACTTGAATTGACTTTTCCTCATAAAGTGCATTGAGTACCGGCAAATAACTTTCTCCGGGAACACAAAATACTCGTTCTACTTGCTCCCGCTTAAAACATTCGATAATCGCTTTCGCTGCTGTTTCTTTTGCTCGCGTCGTTTGCATGAAAGGTCACCTCTTTAAACCGAATTTTCCCAATCTTAGAATTGCCTTATCCAATTGATCTGAACGGACAGATAAGGAAATGCGAATAAATCCTTCGCCACTTTCTCCAAAAGCCGTTCCCGGAGTAACAATAATTCCAGCTTTCTCCAACAATTTTTCTGCAAATGACATAGAACTTTCCCCTGATGGAACTTGTGCCCAAATAAAGAGCGTTCCTTTTGGCTTCGCAGCAGTAATCCCAATTTCGGATAAGGCAGCATACAACTTCTCCATGCGCTGTTCATATATAGCATTATTAGCTGCTACTACTGATAAATCACTGCGCAAAGCCTTTGCAGCTGCTTTTTGAATCGGAATAAATTGGCACGTATCCAAATTACTCTTTAATGTCGAAAGCGCTTTTATTACTTTTCGGTTCCCAACGATATATCCTATTCTCCACCCCGCCATATTAAAACTTTTTGATAATGAACCTAATTCAACAACCCAATCCTTTGCTCCAGGAACTTCTAGGGCGCTTGGGGCTCGATAATCGCCAAATGTTACTAAATCGTAAGCCGCGTCATTTGCTAGTATAATCTGATGCTCACGGCAAAAAGAAACCGCTTCCAAATAGGTATCTAAATTAGCTACGGCTGTCGTTGGATTACTCGGGTAGTTAAGAAACATTAGCTTAGCTTCTTTTGCATCTGTGAAATGAATAGTTTCTAGCTGCGGAATATATCCATTCTTTTTATCTAAGGGCAAAGATACGCTTATTCCCCCAGCCAGATGAACTCCTTTGCGATAAACCGGATAACCGGGATCAGGTACAATTACTTTGTCCATCGGGTTAATCACTGCTTGAATGAGATTAGCAATTCCTTCTTTGGAACCAATTAACGCGAGTACTTCTGTTTCTGGATCAAGATCAACCTGATACCGTTTCGCATAAAACGAGGCAACTGCTTCTTTAAACTCCATACACCCGCTATAACTCGAATACCGATGATTTTCCGGCTTTTTTGCCTGTTCGATTAACTCTTGATAAATAAAGTCAGGTGTTGGTAAATCCGGAGAGCCGATCCCCAAATCAATTACATCCACGCCACGCTTTTCTAGTTGTTCTTTCTTTGTTTGAAATTGAGAAAATAAATAAGGCGGCAGATGCTTAACCTTATCGGAAACATAGGTCATTTTTTTCCTCCTATTATTTCACTATTCGAAATGTTGTTTCATTTACCTAACAACAGTATAATAGACGTTCGTTAAATTAGCAATATACAGAAATTACTTTTTATAAAAATAATTTTGTTTCTTTATCTATATCTACCTTTCTTTTTCTCAAGCCAAAAAACAACCCAATAATGCTAGCAATCACAACTGCTAAACCAAGTGATACACTATTTGTCAGACCAAATATAATATATCCTAAACCAGCCATAGCCGCTGCCAAAAACGCATAGGGTATTTGTGTTATAACATGGTCAATGTGATCGCAACCAGATCCTGTAGCTGAAAGAATCGTTGTATCGGATATTGGTGAACAATGGTCGCCAAAGACAGCTCCCGCTAGTACCGCAGCTAACATTGGTAAAATTAATGTCACATCGGTGGCTGCAGCAATCTCTCCTGCAATCGGCAGCAAAATACCAAAAGCTCCCCAAGAAGTACCGGTGGAAAAGGCAATAAAACCAGCAATGATAAATAGGATAAATGGAAGAAAATACAGATTAAGATTTGCAGCTTCAACAATTTCTGCTAAATAACTCCCGGTGCCAAGCTGTTGTATTAACGTAGCAATTGTCCAAGCGAAAATTAAGATGTTAAATCCAGGCATCATTGACTTTCCGCCTGCAAATACACCTTTTAGTAAATGGTGAAAAGAAAAAACACCTTTTATCATATGCCTTATAAATAAAATAAATGTAGTGATTAATCCAATGCTACCACCAATAAGTAAAGAAATGGATACATCTGCACTTCCAAAAATATTAATTAACGTTCTTGTTCCCGTTTCGATGCTGAATAAACCATGGATGAAAATTGCAGCTATTGTGCCAATAAATAAGCTAATAATTGGAATGAGCAAGTCTTTTATTCTGCTAAGCTCACTAACTGGTAGACTACGTGCAGGATCTAGTTTGCTTTTGCGATCAGGGTTCAATACCTCACCTGTTTGAATAGCTCGATGCTCATGAGCTTTCATTGGACCAAAATCAACTTGCTTTAAAGCAATGACAACAACAACTCCTAAAGCTGCCCAAACATAGTAATTCATCGGGATCATTTTTATAAATGCATGGAATGCACTTATATCTGTAAGGCTGTGAGTTGATAATACCGTCCCAATAATTCCTATAATATAGGCTCCCCAGCTGGATACCGGCGCAGTAACACAAACTGGTGCAGACGTAGAGTCAACAATATATGCTAATTTCGCACGAGAGATTCGCATTTTATCTGTAACCGGCTTTGCTATTTGCCCAACTGTAAGACTATTAAAATAATCATCTACGAATACAATAATTCCTAGTAACATTGTCATTAGTTGAGCAGCCGCTCTTGTTTTCACCCTCCGAATCATCCAATCAGCAAACGATCTCGTCCCTCCCATCATCGTTACAAGCGTTGTCAATATTCCAAGCATTAATACAAACAGTAAAATAAAAATATTCCATGTGTTTGGTTGACCTTCTTCTACAAATACGCCTTTAAACGCTTCCCAAACGAATAAAAGAGATTCTCCAATATGAAAACTGGCAATAAACAATGCTGCGGTAATGATTCCCACTCCCAGCGATAATAACACCCTTTTCGTTAATAAAACCATGACAATCGCTAAAATTGGTGGAATTAATGACCAAAACGTGTTTTCCATCAAATCCTCCTTTTTAGTTTGTGTTCTGAGTCACCAGACTTTTGAACACCATCTTTTTATAAGAAAAAATAACAGAAGTACAAACCCCGTTAACGATAGACAAACTGGAGATCTTCTGACAGAAAGAAAAGTAATGATTAATCAAAGCAATTTTATACTGCAAGAATCACCTCCATTTCTACATCTGCTTTATTATTATTCATAAAGTGTTATTATTTATAATATTTAATAATCTATACTTTCATTCCATTCGTAATTTTTAAATTATTAAGATACAACCATCCATTATTGCGGTTAAACAGGAAAACGTTAAGCATCCTTTAAAATGCTAGCTCGAGGGTCTAAGAGCCAGCCCTAAATTATTCAAGTATTGGGACATGTTCTCTACTCTAACATGGGAATTATAAGATGTTTAAATAGGTTTGGGAAAAATGACACTTGACTTTTTTAAAAAAAGTTACTAAAGTAAAACGTAATCTAAAGTGCATGTTCAAAAAGGCGCACATAAAAGCACAGGCACTTGATTAGCGATGTAATAAACTGGAGTTTTGAAAGGTGGTTGCAAGAACACCATTTAATAAAATTGTAGTTACGTTTTTTCATACGAAAGATAAAGAGCAATTATTTTACCGGTCTTTTTAAACAACCTTTTAAAATACTATTTTTATATAGATAATTGTGCACACATCGCATATCAACATCCTAATCCCAATTGCTTACATTACCAATGCTCTACTTAAAGTTTGACAAATCTATTCTTATCTTTCCAAAGATAGCCGCTACATCTGTAAAGCAATGATTCATATGAATTATCTGTTTTATTCCCTTATTGGTAATAAGAGAGGAGAATCCTACCTCTCTATTTTTCATTTTTTATCAGAAAACCTTGCTATATCTTGCTTTTACTCAGGCTGTCTTCTTAAGTTTAAGCTACGTACGTAAAACATTACGCACTATTATTTTTAAAAAGAAAGGAAGAAAACGTTTATGCTCAAAAAGAAAGAACAGTGGGCTTCTAAAATTGGCTTTATTCTCTCCTCAGCGGGGGCAGCTATCGGGTTAGGAGCTATTTGGAAGTTTCCCTATATGACTGGGATGAATGGTGGAGGTGCATTTTTCTTATTGTTTATCGCCTTTACACTGATTATCGGACTTCCGATCTTAATTGCTGAATTTATTATTGGTAGAGGTGCACAAGCAGAAGCAGTTTCTGCTTATCAAAAGTTAGCACCGCCACGAACCCCTTGGAGATTTATTGGTCATTGGGGAGTAGCAGGGGCATTTATCTTAATGTCTTTCTATAGCGTGGTAGGTGGCTGGGTTCTCACTTATAGCATTATATCGATTCCAGGATTAATAATACACGATACAGCAAACTATGCTGATTTATTTGCTACAGTTACCGGAAGTCCTTGGATAACTTTATTAGGTCATTTGTTATTTATCCTGATCAATATCGTTGTTGTCTCGTTTGGGGTTAAAGATGGAATTGAAAAATCAAGTAAAATTTTAATGCCATTATTATTTATATTTTTCATTATTCTAGTTATTCGGTCTGTCACCTTTGAAGGAGCGATGGAAGGTCTCCGTTTTTTCCTTCAACCTGACTTTTCCAAATTAAATGCAGAAAGTATCTTATATGCCCTCGGTCAATCATTTTTCTCACTTGCTGTAGGAGTTTCTGTTATGGTTACTTATAGCTCTTATTTACAGAAGGATGTAAGCTTACCTGCGTCAGCGGGCTATGTATCGATGATGAATATTTTTGTTTCTCTATTGGCTGGTCTCGCTATTTTTCCAGTCGTTTTCGCGTTTGGGCTAGAGCCAACAGAAGGTCCAGGTCTTTTATTTATTGTTTTACCAGAAGCATTTGCGCAAATGCCGTTTGGAGAATTATTTTTAAGTCTATTCCTATTATTATTTTTATTTGCAGTTTTAACTTCATCCTTTAGCATGCTGGAGATTATTACTGCTGCCTTTACAGAAAAAAAACAACGTTCCCGTAAAAAAATAGCTGTTATAGCAGGAATCCTTGTATTTATCACAGGAATACCAGCCGCTTTATCATCTAGCAATTTAGCGAATGTCACCATTTTTGGAAAAACATTTTTCGATGCTTCCGATTTTCTTGTTAGCAATATTATTATGCCTGGCGGCTGTTTATTTATTTCTTTATTTATTGGCTATACCATGGATAAAAAACTCATTTATAAAGAATTCAACTATGGAAATAATTTAGGAGATACGATGTATAGTATCTGGTATCAATTAATACGATGGCTTGCTCCGATTACAATTATTATCGTATTTTTAGGTTCGATTGGCGTCATTTAGGGTAGAATTAAAGTAGACTCAGAATAAACTGTTATTCCACTAACAAACGGATACCTATTATCCAAACTAACCTGAATTCTTTCTCGAGGTATCAAGATTGTTCATAAAGTTTTTTAATGTGATACAGTGTATTTCTTTGCTACTTGTTTTTACATTCCTTATCAAGGGCAGATATTCCATTTGCTTAAGAGCTGTCAGCGCAGACCTTTTGTTATGTTCCGCTTTTTTAAACGCATTTGATAGAGAAAAATTAACTAAAAAACATTCTTATTAGTTAAATAAAGCTGTTAACTTAGAAAATAAAAACACATTATGAATGAGGGGCGGCTCGTTGTTGAAGTGGAAGTTCAGTTAAAAGATAACGTGAATCTTCAATCAATGGGATTTTCTTTTATCCCCCACTGATAAACAGAATCGGCATTCGACTTGCAATAAGACCTCCACTATTCTCCTAGGTTTCACCTCATGGAAAATTGGAGGTCTTACTACAAGCTATATCAAAGGAGAGTGTTTCAAGTTGGCACAAAAAATGGTCATCGTTGGTGCAGTTGGTGGTGGTGCCACCGTCGCAGCTCAAATACGAAGAGACAATAAAGACACTACCATCATTCTTTTTGATAAGAATGGTTATGTTTCTTTTTCCAATTGTGGCATGCCTTACTATCTTGGAAAAACAGTAGCTAATCGAAATGATATTTTATACCCTAAAGATAAATTTGAAGAAAAATACAATGTTCATGTCCGAACATACGCAGAAGTAACAGCAATAGATCGCAAAAATAAAATGATTACTTATGTCTCAGAATCTAAACAATTTACGGAAACGTATGATCAACTTATTTTATCCCCAGGTGCTACTGCAGTAATGCCATCCATTCCAGGTATGAATAAAATGCGCACATTCAATCTGCATACCATTCCAGATATGGACGCCATCGCTACATTCATAGAAGAAAAGCAACCAAAAACAGCTGCTATCATCGGTGGCGGCTTTATTGGTCTCGAAATGTTAGAAAACTTGCATGAAAGAGGAATACAATGCACATTAATTGATCGCTCAGACCAAGTAATGAACCCTATTGATGATGATATGGCTAAAATAGTTCATCAGTATGTAAATAATAAAAACGTGGACCTTATTCTTAATGATGGATTACAGGAATTTTCTAATGATGGAAAGACACTGCATTTAAACAGTGGAAAAGTAGTAGAAGCAGACATAACTATTATGGCCGTTGGTATTAGGCCGAATATTAAACTAGCTAAAGAAGCAAATTTATCCATAGGCAAAACTGGAGCTATCGTTGTCAATGAATTTATGCAAACCGACGATCCGGCTATTTATGCTCTAGGTGATGCCGTTGAGACAAAGGATTTTATAACAGGAGAGCCGAGAAATATTGCATTGGCTTGGCCAGCACATCGTCAGGCATTTATTATAGCAAACCATATTAATGGTAAATCAATCCCTTATTACGGAACAATTGGATCCAGTATACTCAGACTTTTTGATTTAACACTTGGAGCAACAGGTTTAAACCGCTATCGTTTAGAAACGCAAAAAATCGACTATAAAGAAGCTAAAATAGAAACCCTATCGAATGCAGGATATTTTCCCGACGCAGACAAACTCTGGATTAAAATATTGTTTGATGCCGCAAATGGTCGTATTTATGGTGGACAAGTAGTGGGGTATGCGGGTGCCGATAAACGATTAGCCATCCTTTCAACAGCGATAAAAAGCAAGCTGACAGTTTATGATTTACCTGAGTTGGAGCTCGCTTATGCACCCCCTTATTCAAGTCCTAAAGACCCAATTAACATCCTTGGATATAAAGCAATTACTTTATTAGCTAAAGACATGTGATTTAAAATTCTATCTATAAAGCTCATGAATAAGTAAAACTGGATGATTTATATGCTTTTTCTTTTATATTAATCTTTTGTACCGGTTGTCTGATTACCTGTTATGAACACTTACCTACCATCTTCCCGGCTTTTAGGGCTCTTGTTACCACATAAAGAAGAGAGTGGAACATAATTAAAAAGATCAACTTTAAATGCGAATGTTTACTGGAATAAGGAAACTTTTATAAAAAGAAAAATCCGAACTAATTCGAATTCTAATGAAGAATTTTGAATCATGGTTCGGATTTTTCTTTGACTAAACCACTTTTGTCCCAGCCTCTTCTATCTACTTACGCAATCTCTTATATCGACGTTTTGCTTTAATTGCTTAATTGATCGACAGCCAGGATAGCAGAAGCTACATCATCTGCAGTTATGTCGTTAGATAGATTACCCATCGTCTCTCCTTCTTGTGTTGCAGCCTCGCCTACTCTCAATAAATCTTCATAGGAAGCAGTATCAAGATGCATTTCTTCTAAAGTAGTCGGTAAACCAAGTTTGCGATAAAAATCAATGTATTTTTGCAGTTCAGCTTTAGGATGCAATTCTAAGACTAGTTGAACTAATGTTCCATAAGCCACCTTTTCTCCATGTGTCAAATGATGAATGTCACCTTCTAACACAGTAAAACCATTATGAATAGCATGTGCACCTGCTAGTCCACCACTTTCAAAACCTAGCCCTGAAAGCAATGTATTGGCTTCAACAACAGCTTCTACATGCTTTGTTACTAATCCTTTTTTTACTGCTTGATAAGCTGCTTCTCCATAAGCAAATAATGTTTTTTCACATTCTTGAGCAATGGCTTTTGCCGCAATACTTGGCTTTCCTCCAGCCATTGTAACTCCATCGCTTTTTAAGGTAGCTCTAACTTCAACCCATGTTGCCATTGCATCTGCAATACCAGAGGCGAATAATCGGGCTGGTGCTTTTGCTACAACCGCTGTATCAACTAATACTAAGTCAGGGTTTTTATTATAAAACTTATAGGATTCGAACACACCTTCATCACTGTAAATAACGGATAACGCACTGGTTGGCGCATCAGTAGAAGCGGTAGTTGGAACGATAATAACGCTTACATCTAACCCGTCGGCAATCGCCTTTGCAGTATCAAGCGTTTTACCTCCTCCTACACCAATTACCGTATCAACTCCATGTTCTTTTCCTTCTTTTACTACCCGTTCAATTTCTGTTAAGGAGGCCTCACCGTTAAAAGGAACATAATGATAATCAACATTTTCGTCCTTCATACTTGCCTCAATCATTTCTTTCGTAAGATTCCAAACAATATCATCAGACAGAACCAATGGCTTCTTTCCAATAGTTTTTGCATGCTTACCAATACTTTTTAAAGCACCTTTTCCCTGGATATATTTACTCGGTGAAATAAAAATGGTGTCTGACATGTCATCGCTCCTTTTTGCTGCTTCATTCCAATACTGATGTGCTAAATATACTGTAAAACTTGTAACAACTTATTCGTGGAGTATAAGAGCTTTTGTGCTAATCGATTTGAAAAGAAGATAACTTTCCAAACCAAGCCGATGTTTGCGGTTACGTTAGTATGGAACAGCAACTTTAATGGTTAGCACATATATAGTATATCAATCATTGAAAAGAATATACAAGCTTCTCGTGACTGATTTCACATTTATTTAATATATCTGTTTTTTAAAAATAATAAAGTGGAACATAACTAGCCAAATATCGTGAAAAAAGGTTCTGTCATCGTTCTTTGATAACAGAAACCTTTTTTGTTGGATTTTCATAATCTGTTTTTCCATATAGCATGGGTACTTCACAAGTTTTCTGCGATAAAGGCAAATCCTACATCATTTTCTACTTTGGCTTTGTCTCAACAGATATACAATGCAAATTAACCTTCAAGAATCTGAACAGTAGTTCTACTTCCATTATCTGCCTAATATTAACCCATAACACTTGATATATCAGCTTTTAATGACCATGTAATATTTTTTAATAAGTGTATAAAATTAGTCATTTGTTACCAAATATGTTACCACGAAAAAGAGAAGGCATAAAAAACCTTCTCTTTTTCTACATCCACAATTATATTAGCACTTATTTTATGATACTGAAAATTACCAATATCAAACGTAATCATTTTTGTTTCGGGATTAGCACTTTGAATAACTCCTGTAAACTTCTCGTATTTCCCTCTGTTATATGTAGTGATTGTCATCTCATTTTTAAATTCTAATGCTTCTCCTAATTTCTCCGATATTTCTATCATTGTTTCCTCCGTTAAATTAGATTTATTGCTTGATGATTTTTTCTTGCCTTTTTGCGGTTTTGGTAAAGCAATCATTTTATAACTCCCTTAATAAGAACGTTTGTTTCCATCATTATTATAAGAACAAGACATGAAGATTTTCCACAGCCAGTTATGTGGGTTCATGATAACTCCCTCCCTCTTTATTTAGAGGAAGACATAAAAAAATATGAAGCAAAAAGAGGGTTGCCAAAGGAGTGAACCACATTGAAGATTGGAATGCGAAAGCCTAGCCTTATAAAGCGTGTGGCTACTAAAACAAGTGTAAAAAGGCAGGTTGTCCATCGTGCGGGCTTAAAAATGCCTAAAGGCTATGGATGGGTTCGTAATCCTAAAAAAGTAGCATATAATAAGGATATAATAAAACCACATTTGATATTTTAAATTGATTAAGAAGTTGTTTAAATAGTTTAGCTCTCTAGTTTGATATAGAGAGCCTTTCTTTTAAAAAAAGAAGCTTCCTCAAAAGTTTGCTCAACTTATGAGAAGCCTCCATTAATTATCCTCAATGTTAACAAAATATTAATATTACACTCTCATCTTACATAAAACCCACTTTTTGAGGTGACATAAACTTACATCATGCCACCCATTAACAAAAAGATGTAACATGTTGTATAAATCAGCCAAAAGAAAAGACTGGCTCAAAAAAGAATTATTTCTCAACTTATGTGCCAAACTTTTTAACACATATAGCAGCATACTAATTATTATCACTTTCATAGTCTATATAAATTAAGGTTTGATTATCTGGACCAAATTTCACGTGAGAGACTTTATTTAATTCGAATAAATCATAAAACTTGCTGAGATTCCATGAAAGGCTACTTTTAAAAGAAAAATCAACTTTTTGATCAGTTACAACAAATGATAATCCCATCCCTCTCTCGTAAAATTCATATAAGTATTGTAATGCCCTTTTTTCTATACAACCTGCTACATATTTCTTTTTAGGTAGTTAATATCAGTTTTATAAAATTCATCGAGTTCTCTCTTAAAATCACTGTAAACTTCTGACATCATAAAGTAAATAATTTGATTATTAGGAAAAATGGTAGTTATAATCTCATTCAACTTTTCATTTGAAATATCATCTTCCAATTCATAAATATATTTATTCATAACAACTAATCTCCCTATTTCATTTTTGGCTTTCTCGGATAAATGTTATAATATCTTTTTAAATTAGGAGCCTTATGATAATGCAAAACTGGTTTTGAAAAATAACGCCTATTCAGCGTTTTATTAAATCCTCTCTACCCTTTTCAATTAACAGTTCCCTTACATCTATTTTATATTTACCATAGATCTTACCAGTTTTTGTACATTGTGTATGTTACATAAAATTAGCTAACCCTATCAGAAAACCGTGTTTCTGTTAGAGTTAGCTTCTTACTACAAATCTTCTTCAAACCGATAAACTAATTTATACTTTTCTTCATCTAATAAATCTGCCACATGTATTCGAGTACCGTGTCCAAATACTACTTCATCTTTTGTCATTGCCACGATCATCGCTTTTGTTTCGTTTTTTATATCAATATAAATATCACCGACTGCTGGTTTTAGGTTACTGTCGCTTTCTGCTAAATAACTAATCGACTCATCTTGTATTTGCTGTTCCTCTGGTACAAGGCTTTTATCGTAATAAGCGATTTCCCTACTTGCATCCTTCTTGCCAGGGACCATAACAACATATTCGTTATGCTTCACACCATTATCTCTAGTAGTAACAACATTTCCATCCTCTACACTATCAACTTTTTCAATCGCATTCAGTGAATAGTGATCCAGAAAATCAGGTGCTGGTTTTACAATTAAAATATAGTCACCAGGCTCCGGCATCTTATTCTTATCTATCGTATAACGTTTACCGTAGAAAATAAAAGTATCATTATGCTGCGGGCGGCATAATTCAATTTCGCTTGCCTTCGTTAATATCTGCTGCATATCTTTTAAACGATACAAATGTACAGATTTCTTAAACATCGGTTTTACTGAATACACTTGGTGCAACTCATTTTTGTAAAAAACAAACTGCCCCTTTCTTACCTGAAAAAGCTTCATTTCACTACCTCCTATAATGGTGTTCCATTTGAGTATATTACATCTATATAAAAAAAATAAAGTCTAAAATGATGTTCAAAAAGTCCGATAAAATGCATGTTGCCCATATATCTAACTGCATACACTCCACTACTCAAAAAACACTGTCCTACAACTTTAATTTAACACACTGGGATGCGCCAGTGTCAGTGTTTCAATAGAAAAAGATAAACATAGGCGCTCTAGTTAGCGACATACAAACTGGAGATTTCTGCCGAGAAACGGGAGACACACAACGACAGTAGGAGTCAATGTTAGCCTATAAGGAAGGAGATCGAAATTTGCTAAGCTTAAGCGCATAAATAAGTAAGTTAGACGATATCCACGATGGAAAAGCGAGTATACGTCTTAGACAATAAGGAAAAATCAATATTGATACATGGCATATTTTCAAGGACGCCTACGATCTTAGTAGACCTGAGTCTATTTAGCCTCTTTTTGAAAAAAGTAATCTAAAATTATTTTTCCTTTATTTCAATGATTTAAACATGTCGAGCTTAGATAAGATGAATAACTAAGTTCCACTACATTTTCTCCATATGAACAAAAGGTAATTCAGTATCAATATTTCCTATTATACGTTTTACTGAAAAATCCTTGCCTTTCAGCCAACTATTAAAATCAAATATTACCGGCTCCCTATTCCCTCCCAGAGCAAACCAAGCTTTAAGCTGTTTAGGAAAATAACCAGATGTATGAATCGTACCTGCCCACTGTTTATACTTCGTAGAAAATACCTCTTTCTCAGGATCATTCATTAGTTTAAATGCTTGATAGGCATTTTTCACCTCCGGTCGTTCTCTTTCCATCGCTTGTTGCCGGCGATATGAATCTTGTAAGTGATGGCGGTTTTCTGTTGTTAACTGTTCAAAGTGATTGGTACAAATTTGATCTTGTCGAACTTTTACCGCACGAGGAGAAGCTTCTACAATAAATGTTCCCCCATTTTTATCCAATAAAACGTAGCTGAATGAATGGCGATGGGGAATTTCTCGTAATAATGCTATTGCTTCCTCGACATTTTTACAGTTTTCTAGCACGATTCTTGCAATCATATTACAAACAAACCCATCTTTAGGTTTTCGTCGATGGATAAAATTGTACCCTATAGCTAATCCATGTTCATTCATTCCATCCATTCTTCCAGTAATACGTTGGGAAGGAGCGATGGTCGCATATCCCTGATCAGTAGGTTCATACACGACATAGCGACCTTCATACGTCTTTGGATGATAATCGTAATTACGAATTATATAATCCGACGTTGCAAAAATAGAACAACCACTTTTCTTATATTCTAAACGATACCCGCCAAACTCCTGTAAAACATCATCCATTTCCCACTCTAGTGCATCCATTAAGCCACAAAGCTCATCCCAAATTCCAGGAGCAATTGGCATAATAGCTTCTCTAACTTCTTCTTCCTTGATCGTAAATCGTGGTCGCCTGATTTTCCACAGTTTTTTCCGGTTATCCAAAATATAGGAGTGCTTTAAATCTTGTCCTTGTTTATATCCAAAATCATAATGTCTTCCCCGGTATTGGAATACCTCACTATACACTTGTTTCATTTTTTTCCCCCCTATTTCGGTTCATGACTTTTACCATTGTAATTCTTTACGTACCATTTGAAAATCAATACGTATTTTGAATCTTTTTTGTTAGTTGAATCGTATAAAGAATAGAGTTTAATCATAGGAGTGAAAATCATGACAGGAATTTTAACAACAACTATTCTCTCATTTATTCTGTATTTTGTGATTGCCGGATTTTTTATTGTTCAAAACAAAAAATATCGGATGACTACGGTAAAAGCAGTTGGTCTAATATTTATTAATCTCTTTATTATTGGCGTTATTATTATATATATGGTTATGCCTCCCATTACAATACCAAATATAACGATTGCTAATCTTATTACTGGTGCTGTAGGAATGATCGGTTTATATACAATTACGAAAAGTAAACCATTTACGAAATCGACGAAACATTTCGATACGATTACCGGTGCAATTATTTTATTGGCAATTATTACGATTCCTGGATTTATTATTTTAGGTGTGTTCACATTAGATAATACGCATCATTCTATTACAATCAACGAAGTGGAAGAAGCAAAACCTTTAGATAAAGAATCTACACCAGTAGTCGTATCTCCTGAATTCGCCCGAAATAAAGTACAAAAAGCAATGAGTGTTGTACCTAACACGCAATTTTATGATTTAGGAAAATTGCAAGTACAAAAAATAAAAGATGATATCGTTTTTGTTGCCCCCGTAGAATTTACAGGGTTTTGGAAATACTTCCGCGGAAAAGAAACAGAAGGTTATTTTACTATTTCTGCAACAGATATAAACGCCCAGCCGGAGTTTGTAGAAAGCAAAATGAAATACACGAACTCCAGCTATCTTAATCATAATGTATCACGAACAATTTATAATGCCTACCCTGGTTATATTCAAAGTGGGGAAGCCCAAATCGAAGTGGATGATAATGGAAAGCCATGGTATGTTCAAACCCTATATCGGCCAATCGGATTAACGAATAAACCAGATTTCAACAAGCTGAATGTCGCTGTCGTAGATCCAGTTACAAGTGTTGTCAAGCTTTACAAAGCTAATAAGGCCCCAGAATTTATTGAAGGATCCATTAGTTCTGAAATGGCTTCTGATGAAAATGAGTATTTTGGTAAGTATGTACATGGTTGGTTAAATTCATATTTTGGTAAAAAAGATGTTAAAATACCGAATGAGTCAGGAACGGAATCGAGTGTGACCCCTATTTTTAATGAAAATGGAGACATGTATTATTTTACCGATATGTCCTCTCCTAAAGAGAATATCGATTCTGCACTTGGATATACATTAATTCATGCTCGCACCGGTGAACTAACTTATTATAACGGCAAGCAAAACAACGGAATTATGGATAGTAAAGGTGCTAAAGAAATTGTAAATAAAGAGTTTCCGGAAAAGAAATGGACTGGAAGCATGCCTGTCTTATATAACATCGATGGAAACCCTACTTGGGTAGTTAATGTCCTTGATCCTAACGGTTTATTTAAACATTACGCCTTTATTAAAGCTGCTGACTCAGACTTTGTTGTTTTTGGCGATACAGCTAGCGAAGCCCTTGAATCATACCGCTTAACAATGGCACAGGATCCAAGTAATGTAGAATCTACCGATGAAGGATCACTTGAAAAGCGCAGTGGTAAGGTAGAACGTGTACTTGTTACAACACAGGATAAAAAACAAATCATCCAATTTTTACTTCAAGATGATGAAACCATTTATACTGTTAACTCAGGTAAAGCTCCACGCGCAATCTTCTTACAACCTGGAGACAAAGTTGAATTAAAAGCAACTATTCGTGACAACCAGACCGCAATTGTCGAGACCATTACCATTGAAGGGTTAACAAATAAAGAATGATCTAATTTTAGAAATTTTGACTGATGCTAGGTAGGCGCCCGACTAGTTTTGTTTTATTAGGATATGAAAAAATTTTACTGTATTGTGATTTACTTCAATGCTAAAAATTATATTTTTAAATATATGAAACCAGACGAAAGCTAACTCTTTGGTCTGGTTTATTTTTTAGGTAAGTTTAAACTAGAAACATAAACATATTTTTGTATTTGTTTAGAAAAACTTAGTTTGTCGCCAAGTCTTTAGCGAAAGCTGTAGTTTTTCTTATACGATAAAGTGAAACTTCATTCCGTGAAATGCTTTTTACACGGAATGTTAGTACCACAAGGGTATGACCTAAAGGCCCTTGAACCAATCGGGCATTTAGGTGCCGTTTTCTCCCACTTTGACTCTTTTGTATCAATTCAGGACTTGAAGTGGGAACTTACGGCACCTTACATGCGGGATAAAGCCTAAAAGTTTTATACTTCCTATAGTACTAAAAGAGAAACGAAACTATAAACAAATGGATTAATAAAAATAGTCATTTGCCTATTTTTCCTTCTTTTGTCTTTTCATCCACTTAAAAAAGTTGGTTAACCAATAAGCAAAGCACGCTACAGCAAAGTTGATGAACAATAAATAAGTTAGGTTCATCCCTTTATCTAATCGTAAATAATCAATTGCTATAAAAAAGGCGTCTATAAGATAAGCTATAGCTAAAGAAATAAGGAAAGCATAGAAATAAAAATTTTTATCTCTATTTGTACAATATTGGTATATTAACATATATGCAACCGGCAAAACTACTGCTGTAATTGTTATTCCAGGCACTTTAGCTGTTAAATCATGAGGATGAACAAGGTAATTACCTGCTTCTAATGCACTATTTAATTTGGAAGCAATCATATGCACAGAATAGCCATAAAAAGATACTTCAAATATCCTCTTTCGATCGATAAGTATATATAAAATGATTAATGGGATTAAAAAAAACAATACATTAAACCAAAAATACCATGTATCTATTCCGGAAGTCATATTCCAATATTCAGACTGTAGTTTACCTAACTTTTCTTTTAAATGATAAATTTGACCATATAATTGATTTGCATCCATCTTGTACCCACCTATGTTAAAGTCATATGCGACTGTAGTGAAGAAACTTGCAAAATTCCGTTTTACGAAGCATGTAGCTTTTTTAGTTCCGATGCTTCGTAAACAAACATCTTAAAGTGCTAACAGAACTTCATAAAAAATGCTAGTTTTAGTACATTGTAACCAAAATATAGTCGATTTATTCAAAAGTCCATATGTGGAAAATGTATCATTTCCAAGCCAATAAAGAAAAATATACAATATCATCAACCATCTGCCCAGTGTCCAGAGGAAATTCCTTCATTGAAGGAGCCTAAAAATTTTCACAACCTAACTCAACTACGGTGGTATATTTTTTAGTTAACATTGTAAAATTTTAAAAAGATTACTTATTCCTCTGCAAGTAAAGAAAGTTCTTCCCATCTGTCTATCTTTTCATTTAATGTTTTCTCTATTTCTTGCTGTTCTTGATACAATTGCTGTACTTTTTCAGAGTCACTTCCGGCATTAATAATTTCTTCTTGAATAGCTGCTAGCTTTTCTTCTAAAGCAGTGATATCATCTTCTATTTCATCCCATTCTTTCTTATCTAAATAGGACATTTTTTTCTTTTGCTTGTTTAGAATAGGTTTTTCCGGCTCTTTACTTGGCTGTTTTGCGGCTTGATCATTTGTTTGTATTTGTTGTTTTAAAAAATCTGTATAGTTGCCGTGATACGAAGTAACTGAATCGTTACTGGTAAATACAAGCAAACGATCCACAACCCGATCAAGAAAATAACGATCATGGGATACGCAAACTACTACCCCAGGAAATTCATCTAAATATTCTTCTAATACACTTAATGTTTGAGTATCTAAATCATTGGTAGGTTCATCAAGCAACAGCACATTCGGCTCTTTCATCAATATTTTCAATAAATACAAGCGACGTTTTTCTCCGCCGGACAATCTATGGATATACGTCCATTGTTGTTTTCGTGAAAACAGAAAGTGTTCCAGCATTTGCTCTGCGGTGATTACCGAACCGTCCTTTGTATGAATCACCTCAGCCACTTTTTTAATGTAATCAATGACACGTAAGTCTCCGTCCAGCTCCTCATCACCTTGTGTATAGTAGCCAATTTTGACCGTATCACCAATAATTACCTCGCCTTGATCCGGCGATATGCGCCCAGCTATCATATGAAGTAAAGTAGTTTTACCTGCACCGTTTGGACCTACAATCCCCAGCCGATCACCTGGAATCAGCAATTGATTCATGTTGGCTAAGATTTTCTTTTCTCCAAATGATTTACTCACTTCTTTTAATTCAATTACTTTTTTCCCTAATCGCGTAAAACCTACAGGTACATGAATCGTTTCTTGCTTTATTTGAAAAGTCTGCTCTTGCATGTTATGTACACGTTCAATCCTGGCCTTTTGCTTCGTAGAACGAGCCCTTGCTCCACGTTTTAGCCAAGCAAGCTCTCGGCGTAATGCATTTTGATGTTTTATTTCATAGTTTCTTTGTAATTGTTCACGTTCTGCTTTTTTCTCTAAAAACACTTCATAATTTCCTTCATACGTATAAAGATTACCATCATGCAATTCGATGATCCGATTTGTTACACGATTTAAAAAATAACGATCATGGGTAACAAGTAATAACGACCCCCGATACATCTCTAAGTATTTCTCCAGCCATTCAATGGATTCATGATCCAAATGGTTAGTTGGCTCATCTAATATTAGTAAGTCCGCCGGCTGGACTAAAGCCTTAGCAAGAGCTACTCGCTTCTTTTGTCCTCCAGAAAGCAGTGCAATCTGTTTATTAAAATTGGTAATTCCCAACTTAGTTAGAATTGTTTTTGCGTTTGTATTTGCTTCCCAAGCATCGAGTTCATCCATCTTTTGCTGGATATTCAATAAGTCTGTTTGCGCTTTTTCGTTGGTTGCATCCAGTTGTAATCGTAATAAAGCTCGTTCATATGCACGCATCACTTGCATCATCGGTGAATCACCATAATATAATTGCTCCATCACTGTCAGACTTGAGTCCAAATCAGGATCTTGAGCTAAATATTCAATTTGATAATCTTTAGGATGCTCCATTTTCCCTTCATCAGCAGGTTCTATTCCGGCAATGATTTTTAGAAGCGTCGATTTTCCAGTACCATTTACTCCAATTAGTCCAATCCGTTCTCGTCCAGCTATATGTAAAGAGATAGAATGAAAAAGTGTTTTATCACCATATGTCTTCGTTATATTTTCTATTGTCAGCATATCTCATCATCCTTATTTTTTTCTATCCTTCCACCACTTTTTAATAATTAATACAATTAACAAAAGCATCCATGAGGTAACTAAGTAAAAAATCACTTTACCTCCTTCTGTCATATCAGAAAAGAAAAAAGCTAGTCCGGCCCATACTACAGTTATAAGTAGTAATTGCCCTAATAATACCTTCATAAATAATCCCCCCGTGTAACTATAATACTATGAAACTTCATTTATGAGCGCTTTTTTTCTTCTTTTAAATATTAGCTGAACTAACTCATATTGATATATCCTGGCTAATTGCCACTTAATACTTTAAACAACGCTAGCCGCTTATATGTTATTATAAAAACAAAAGCGCAGGCGATCATTTAACGACATAACAAACTGGAGATCTCTATGAGGAGCAGATGTTCCTTATCATAGAAAGGAGATCGAAGTTTGCTAGTCACTCGAACACATAACTAGACACATAAAAATTCCACCAGCAAGGATATCGGTTCATAGACAACAAAAACAGAAAGCCGTAATGTATACAGCTTTCTTTAAGTTTACAATCTTATATGTTACGAAGCAAATTAGCCATCTCTATGGCCGCAGTTGCTGCCTCAGCTCCTTTATTTCCAGCTTTTGTTCCTGCACGTTCAATTGCTTGTTCAATTGTTTCTGTTGTTAATATTCCAAAAATCACTGGTTTATTCGCTTGTAAAGCTACTTGAGATACACCCTTTGCTGCTTCATTACAAACATAATCAAAGTGAGGCGTTGCTCCTCGAATAACGGTTCCTAATGCAATAATCGCATCATACTCCTTTTGTATCGCCATGTTTTTGGCAATTAATGGTATCTCATATGCACCGGGAACCCAAGCAACCGTTATAGCTTCATTTGCTACTCCATGCCTAATTAATGTATCCTCAGCCCCTTCCAACAGTTTTTTCGTGATAAATTCATTGAATCTAGCTACAACAATTCCAATCCGTAAATCAGTTCCTACTAAATTACCTTGTAATACTTGACTCATTAATTCCACGCCCCTCATTTATTTTTATCCGATCAATTAATTGCTCTACAGATATGATAATTAATCCAAATTGTTTAGCCATCTTTTTCAAATCTGGTAATCTTGCCATTGTCCCATCTGCTTTAATAATTTCACAAATTACCCCAGACGGAGTAGCTCCACACAATTTAGCAAGATCAACAGAAGCTTCTGTATGTCCAGGTCTTACTAATACCCCTCCTTCTTTAGCAAGTAAAGGAAATACATGCCCCGGCTGATTAAAATCTTCTTTCGATGTGGAAGGGTCAACCATAGCACGAATCGTCTTCGCACGATCATATGCACTAATCCCTGTTGTTGTATTCTTGTAATCAACACTTACTGTAAATGCCGTTGCAAACGGATCATTATTATTCGTAGTCATTAATGTTAATCCAATTCGTTTAGCTAATTCATTTTCAACAGATGTGCATACCAGTCCTCTACCATGAGTAATCATAAAATTAGTAATCTCTGGAGTAATCAAATCTGATAAAGCAACCAAATCTCCTTCATTTTCCCGATCTTCATCATCAACAACGATGATTGGCCTCCCCAATTTTAATTCTCGGATCGCTTCTTTGATTGTGTTCAACTGGTTTCCACTCCTTAACTAAGTATTTTTTATAACCATTTGTAGGGAATTTTGACTTGTAGCTTATTCGTTAACTAAATTTAGTTAGCTGAACCCTTTATCCAATAAAAGTTTCCTTGTAATAGGTTCGTTGCCAACCGTACTCATAAGCAGTTTTTCCATATGCTTCATGAGCATATCGCATTCTATATTAACTTTATCTCCTTGTTTCTTTTCTCCCAATATCGTTGCCATTGCTGTATGGGGAATCAACGAAATCGTAAATACATGATCTCTGATGTTAAATATAGTTAGACTAACTCCATCAACTGCAATGGAGCCCTTCTTTACGAGATATTTCATTAGTTCAACAGGAAATTCAATATCAAAATAGATAGCATTTTGTTCATATTGCCTACGTATAATTTTCCCTAAACCATCTACATGACCAGAGACAAAGTGTCCACCAAATCTAGCATTTGCAGCCATAGCCCGTTCCAAATTAACATTCGAACTGACTTGAGCAAATTGTAACGAGGTCGCCTTCATTGTCTCCGGCATAACCTCCACGGAAAAACTACGCTTATCCAATGACGTAACCGTTAAACATGTGCCATTTACAGCTATACTATCACCAACATGAACATCCTCTACTATCTTGTGTGACTTAATCTTCAATATGATTGCTTCTTTAGAAACTCGTTGTAGTGACAATATTTTTCCTTTTTCTTCAATAATTCCAGTAAACATACTCGCCCTCCTCTCTAAAAATAGTATTTTTGCTAACGGGGTTTATTGCTTTATCGTACTTTTGCACACACAAAAAGCCCCTAAATTTAACTTCAGGGGCTTAACGATTCGGGATTTAATCATGCATATTGGTGAGCTTACACTGTATGTGCAAAAGAAAATTGCTCAAAATAAAGCTATGTCTACTAAGAAGTGCTTCCAACGGGACTTTCCTCATGATTAATTAACAATGAATTACTCTCCCGTATTAAAAGAGAATACTCAAAAAGTTCAGTTTGGAATAGAGTTTTATTATAGAAGAATGCAGTACTATAAAATCTACTATTATAGTTTAAGTATAAGTTAGTCTCCTGCTCCACAGACTTGGATTCAGTGAAAATTTCTTTATTGGCTAGTTTCCGGTGGATTATGTTTCTAACTATATACAAAGCGGTCCTCAAAACTCATTCCCTCGAATTTCGACTTGCAGGACGTACTAGTGTTCTTGTTTTAACAAGACAAGAAATGCCCAGTTAGAAATGTATCACGATTTTTCAAGAACACTTGAGACTTTAGCACGACCTTGGTCTTTGCAAACCTCTTTTTGAATACGTACTTAAAGAAAACACTTTACCTATAAAAAGCATAGACTCTTAGATCTTTAGCTTGCAAACGGCTAGACAAATGCTCTTCCATTTAGCTAGTACATAGAAAAATATAATACTAGTCAATATACACAAAAATATTGCCGTTGCTGCATATATCATTCCTTCTCCCATCCAGACTTTCACTGTCGGTTCCGGACTTACACCGGATCCACCGTTTGTTATATCAAACGGGTCACGGACTTAAAGCAATTAGCTTGCTTCTTACCGTCGGTCGGGAATTTCACCCTGCCCCGAAGGAAATTTATATTTAGTTTTAGTTTGCAGTGATACTCTAACTCTAACATACCTTCATATAAGGATTTACAAGAAATCCACTAAACTCTTAATATCCTAAGAAATCCTACCACTTATTTTTTCTTTTGTGATTATCTAGATAATATCAGTAACAAAAATAAAAAGCAAGCTTGTTAATTTGCTTGCTCTTGTTCACCGTCCAGCCATAAATAAAACGATTTCTTTGCAATTTTAATTAAACGGCCAACTTTTACGGTATGAAACGGTGGTTTTTCCAATAATTTATATACCTATACCTAAAATTTTCATAATATCTTTCGGATTTAGTACCTCTGACATTTGACATCCTCCTCTTTTTTCTAAAATAGTTATAAAAAAAAGCAGACATTTTTGTCTACTCGTTCATCTATATTCTAAGGTAAAATAGTTAGGATTTTCTGTTATTTAAACTGGTTTTCTACGTAATGTTCTAATTGAAATTTCATGTTCTCCTAACATCTCATATATTGACTTTTGATCTTCCAGAATAATTTTAACACTTTCATTCGTTTCCATTACAGCACGTTTAATAAGATGATTCTCCTCTTTTACTTTCTCTATATCTGATTCAATCTTATCAAATCTTTTGTTTATATCATCAAATTGCTTGTTTACATTATCAAATTGCTTGCTTATATTATCAAATTGCTTGTTTACATCATCAAATTGCCTGTTTACATTACCAAATTGCTTGTTTACATCATCAAATTGCCTGTTTACATTACCAAATTGCTTGTTTACATCATCAAATTGCTTGTTTACATCACCAAATTGCCTGTTTACATTACCAAATTGCTTGTTTACATCACCAAATTGCTTGTTTACATTATCAAAACGATTATTTACCTCTTTTTGAAAATCTAATTGACGCTGATTTATTTCAGCTAACAGCTTCATTACATTCTCTTCAAATTTTGACATTTTATATCAACTCCCATATTATTAATCACAATTTATGACCCTTAGCCACATCAAAAACACCATTATTTTCCTCAAAATAATCTGGTTCTGTATCCATTGAATCAAATTCTCGTGCACCAAAAGCAGACCCTAGCATATAAGAATTATCTTCTCAATGGTAACTATTTAACAAATCCCCATCCTCAAACTTATATAAATATCTATTTTCTCCACCCAGCCCAACGAACCTCAATATCACCTTTTACAAGTTAATTTTATCTATTTCCCGTTCCATCTCTCTATATCTGTTACCACTCTTATATCATCAACACTTGGATTTTTAGAGCATGTCGAATGAAGAAATTCATCGTTTTCATAAGATATAAAATCCTCAATCGCTTATTCCTTCTACGTTTCCACATGATGCTAACACTAATAATAAAATTATTAGAAAACCCAATTTCAACATGTGTTTACGCATTAGAATAATTATATAACCAATCATAGCACAGAACTAATATTATATGAATAGCTTCTACTAATCCCCACTTTTCACTGCCAACATATCATCCGCAGGAGCAACTAAAGTCTATATCAACGTGAAAACTATCTTTACCAGTTTATAGGGTTTACGCTTCTCCCCAAGCCACTTGTTACAATAATTTCTATTAATGGTAACCGTTAATCACCATTAATATTAACAGGGGTAACAGAATCATCTTGTTCCAAATATCGCATAACATGCCGAACATAATTAGTATCTTCATACCTTGACCATCCCCATTTTTTGAGACATCGTATTACTAAATTAATTTTCCATTTATTAGCTATATTTCCCTATTGTTATACTTGTTCACAGACCCAATAAATCCATGCCCCATATGTTAAGCCTGTAAGATAATGCCACATCACCGCCAGCATGTTCTAAAACTGTGAAAAGTATTTAACACCTTGTTCAATGGATTTTTCTGGATCAGTTAAAGCATTTCGTAAGTCAAGAGATTCAGAGTTTTGCATAACATTCAAATATCTAACGCCCGATTCCTGCATACCCATTGTTATTACTACATCTACATGCTTTTCTATGCCATTTTTTTGGCATACTTTTGAAAATAGCTTTTGTACCTTGTCCCTAATAAAATCCCACCAAAACATAAACACCCGTAAGGTCTTCATTTTCCTCTTGTTTTAAAAAACCTCCAATCATATCACCACTTGTACTAGACATAAGTACAAAAAGAATACCCATATCAAATAACAATTGATAAATACATAGATTTTTATTTTCCATTTGACCATTTTTACAACAGGTATCTTTTCTAATTTAAACTTCATATTCATCTCTCACCTCCATAAAAATAAAAAAAGGAATGCCCATTAAGACATTCCTTAATATGCTCCCACCCTAAGGCAAAACAGATTTTTATTTTTTAATCTGTCTACCTTAGGGAGCATATTATATATATCGCTCTTTTTTTCTTTCTTCTACATTAGATACATTCTTATTTCTATAAATAAATTTGTAATAAACATAAATATCCCTTATGACGCTTAAATAAAAAGGTTGTCACCAGTTTCCCTAGCTTATTAAATCCACCCATAACAAAATATGGAATAAGACTCATGACAAATGCAAAAGGCAACACTAAAGCAATTAATAACGCTAAAAATTACAACACACCTAACAACAGAAACGGATTAGACAACATAATAACAATAATAATCGTCAAAAGACTAGTCCCGACTGTTTAAATGCACCACGCGAAGCAACTTAAATAATGACATAACTGATTAAAACGATTAAATGATTGACTAAAATGTGGTTCCAATGTATAATGAACCAAAGTTTCCCTAAGTAAATATAATTAACCAAAACAAAAAAAGTGGTGAATGTGCCAATTATCGGCTTTTCTTCGCTGTTTGTATCTTATTATTTGGCAGAATATTTTTTCATTCCTTTCCTAAAAAATGATGCTGTCATTATTCTTGTATTGCGTTATGATGGATTTATAGGAATTAACATACTATCTCACTCATTATTATTTAGGTAAACTTTTGGGCTTGGGCCTAGATTATAGGGCTTCCGTTATTAAGGCTTTTCACTTTATTTCATTCGTATTCGAGGCTTTTCTTTAAGCCTATAAAAAAGCATGAATCACTCAAATAGATTTGAAAAATAAACCAAAATTTCAAAAATGATTCGAAACGAATAAGGGATGTTTTTATTAATGTAAATGCTGTGAAATTACTGTTATTGCTTACACACAAAATATAAGATAACATTCAACTATTGTATATTTTTACATTTTAATTCATCTCATGTGTAATTTCACTTAGGTCATCAGCGGATGAAGCTACTTCTTCAACTGCTCTACTTAACTCGGCAATTATTTCCATAAATGAAACGATTTCATTTTCAATTTTGCTATTTTGATTTTTAGTTTCACCCATCGTCTTCATAATTTGGTAGAAATAATCCTCCGTTTCTTTTAAACCAGAATTACCGTTCTTTATGTCATCCCCTACCTTTTGTAATGAATCTGTTAATTTTTCTACTTGTGTCCCCATATTCCCAATTAATGTAGATACATTGGTTACGGAGTTTTTTGTTTGCTTAGATAGCTTGCGAACCTCCTCAGCCACTACCGCAAAACCAAGCCCATGTTCACCCGCTCTTGCTGCTTCTATCGAGGCATTGAGTGAAAGTAAATTTGTCTGCTCTGCTACTTCGTTCACTATATTTACAATGGATTGCATTTGCTTAGATATATTGATGAGCTGAAGCAGTTCATTTGATAAGTGATTAACGGAACCATAAATCGTTGAAATATTAGTATTTAATTTATTTAGTTGTTGCTTTCCTTCATCTGCTCTTTTATAAGCAACCTCCGATAAATTTGTTCCATTATTGGTAATTGTAATAATTTCTTCCGATTGCGATTGAAGTTGCTGAAATGCAGCATTTGTTTGTTCAGAAATGGCAGCGAGATTTTCCGATGACTCCGCTACTTTTTTTCGTGTTTGCTGTTTCTGTAATTCTGCCTGTTGTTTTATTTTTTCGGTATTTCGATCATATGCTTCGAGTACTAATTGCTGCTCTAAATTTAATAATCTCGATACTGCACGTATCGCTATGAGACATTCCTCTTTTCGCTCCATATTTGCTTCGATAATATCGATCAAAGACAGTAAAATGTCTTGAAAAGCACTCATATACCATTTTGTTTCAAGTCCAATCTTTACATGAATTTTAGCTATTTGTGTTCGCTTATCAAAATATTCCTGGTTGATAGCCCCATTAAACATCTCACCAATATGCCGTTTTAATGTCCGTTTTAGTCGTTCAATCGAACTAGATTGATTTATAATGTTAATCAGTGTCGGTTCTTTTTCTAAATTTTTGTAAAAGCGATCAACAATTGCATCCAATTTTTCTACAACATATGGCTTTAGCCACTTCATAACTGCCAAGTCAAATCTCGTAAGCCCAATCATCTGAATTTGCTTAGCTGCCTCGCTTCCTTTTTCCACTTCTAATTGAACTGTATTCATTTCTTGTTCTTGAATTTCATCCACAAATAATACATGCTTGTTTTTCTTAAAAATCAATGTTCTTCCCCCTCTGTCTCTCTGAGAATACCCAATTATTTCCTATTTTACATGAAATCATACTTTTTACCTACTATTATACTGTATAAAATACCTATGTACGTTTTTCTGTCTATAATAAGAATATCGACACAATTCCAGCAGAATGTTATATTTAGAAATATTTTCCTATAAAAATTTAGTCAGTGCAAGTCTTTACTAAAGGTGATCTGCAAGTTGTAACTTATACTTACAATACTTAAATGAAAATAAAAGCAGACAGAACAATAAATATTCTGTCTGCTTTTATTTTACTATTTACCGTACAGCACAACGATTTGGACCTATCTCCATTTCACGTTGTTTTTCTTCATCTGGATTAATTTTACCCATGTTTGTTTGACGAATTTCTTGATAAGCATTTGGCTGAGGTGGCAAGTTTTCTGTAACAATTTTTCTAAACTCGTCTTCACTATCAATATTTAAACCATGGTTTTCAGCAAATAAAGTTCCTAGTTTTTCTTGAATAGACCCATCATCATTTAATTCTTCAATAATCATATAATGAGCTGGCAACACGATTAATTCATCTGATAATTCTCGATAGCGTTGGTATAGCGTTTCTCTTAAATCTCCTACCCAATCCTCTGCTAATCCAGCAAGATCAGGTCTGCCAATTGAATCGATGAATAAAATATCCCCCGTCATCAAATACTTCTTATCTACCACAAATGAAGTGGATCCAATGGTATGTCCGGGGCTGTATAGTGCATGAATAGTAATTGTTGTATTACCAATTTTGACTTCTTCACCATCTTCTAATGGTTGATAGTCAAATACTACCTCCCCAGCATCTTTTGGTGGTAGCCAATAGGTTGCCCCTGTTTCATTAGCAATTGCTCTTCCGCCGGAAATATGATCTGCATGTAAATGTGTATCGAGTACATGTGTAATAGTAACTCCAGCTTCTTTAGCAAACTCAATAAAAACATCTGTCATTCGTGTAGGGTCAATAATTGCTGCTTCCCCATTAGAAATAACCATATACGAAAGACATCCTTTACCTAGGCGAACGAATTGATACAGCTCACCACCACCAGTTAAATCACCAACTTTAACAGGCTCCATATATTCACTCCATGCTTTCATTCCACCTTTTAGATAGGAAACATACAACCCTTCTTCAGCTAACATCTCCGCAACCATTACAGAAGATCCTTCTTTTGCACAGACAACTAAGATTTCCTTATCAGAAGGGAGGTTATCCAAAATATGGTCCACCCCGTCTATTAGATCAAAGTAAGGAATATTCATATATATGATGTTTTTTCCTTCAATTTTCCAATCCGCAAATTCATTTTCATTTCGAACATCCAGAATAAATAACTCTTCTTTATTAATTACCTTTTTTGCAATTTCTTTTGGTTTTCTTGCCATTAAAGACATTTTTCATTCCTCCATTACATAAATTTAAATTTTATTTCAATCATCTTCAAGAAAATGTTCAAAAAGGATGCCAATCAGCGGAGATGTAGTGCTTTGAGAGCAAAACGTATACTATGGGACCTGGGCAGAAGTATTAATTTTAAACCGACTTTTTGAACAATCTCTGCAAATAATTATCATCGTCACTTATTTTCAACATCTGCATTAACGATCAGCTACTCTTTTCTAACCTAGTTACATTTTAATTATATGGGCGTTATTCTAATATCCGCATATACCGGTATGGGTATTATTTATTGTAAAAAAATAACCCTTTCTTTTATACCCTTCTAGGTAATAAGTGATTTAATTCAGTTTGTCAACTACTATAATCAACTTCTGGCCATGCTAATTTCTGTGTTGTCTCTTAGATAATTTTTTCCAGCTGTCCACTATCTAAATGAAAGAGAAATCCACTTACATCAATACCCTTGCCATAAGCTTTATAGATCGGATGATTTTTAATATTATTCACTTGCTTCAGGATATTTATTTTTGAAAGCTCATCCAGCGACATTTCTTCATTATCCTTTCGATCCGGCAAACTATTTCGAATATGAGTGAGCCATGCTTGTAACTCTTCTTCATTATTACCATTCCATGCAGCATGAATTCCACCACATTCTGTATGACCTTTAATAATAATGTGACTTACTTTAAGATGAACCAAAGCATAGTAGAGACCTGCTGAAAAACTATCATCGTTGTTGGAAACTTGATTAGCAATATTACGATGAATAAACATGTTCCCCAGCTTCATCTGAGAAATAGCTGATGGGCTAACACGGGAATCACTACATGCTAATACAAAAAATTCAGGATGTTGTCCTTGTTGAAGATGGCGAAAAAAATCAGGATCTTCTTCTTGCATCTTACGAATAAAATCTTCGTTATTTTTAATTAAATTCATTTCATCCATATAAATTCACCCTGTTTTACCAATTGCCTTTAATGCTTGATCAATAGACAAATAGTGGATGTTTTCTCGATATTTTGTATGCCAACCTGCTTTTTTCAATACATCCATCACCGGTCCTTTTATCTCTGCAAATAAAAAGGTCGTACCTTTCTTACATGTGTTCATCATTTCTTCTAATGAGTGAATAGAAACTGCATCCATTGAATTAACCCCAGAAAAGTCCATGATAATATATTTCGTTGTTGGTTTAACTGCTATTCGTTCACACAACTTATCTTCAATAAATGACATGTTGGCAAAAAACAAGTCGGAATCCACACGAAAAATCATCACCTCTGGATCATCTTTAGCGTTCGGATAACGTTCTATATTTCTATAAACTTCACGATCTGGAATAAATCCTAACTCAGCAATATGCGGATAAGCATTTTTACTTACATATACAATTAGAGAAAAGACGATACCAATGAAAATACCCTTTTGTATACCAAGTACAAGTGTTGACCCGAATGTTATAAACCACGTCCATCCATCTGCACGATTAATTTTGAAAAGTTGTTTCGCCTCACCAAAATCAATTAAACTGTAAACAGCGACCATAATGATTGCTGCTAGAACTGCTTTAGGAAGATAGTAGAATAAATCAGTAAAGAAAAGCAATGTTAGCATAATAAGAACGGCAGTAATCATCGAAGCCAGCGGAGTTCTTGCACCAGATTGATAATTTACTGCTGATCTGGAAAAGCCGCCTGTTACAGGATATGCAGAAAAGAATGAACCGCTCACGTTAGCCAATCCTAGACCGATTAATTCCTGGTTTGCATTAATTTTATATTTTTCCTTTGCAGCGATTGCTTTCGCCATTGCAATAGATTCCATAAAACCAACAAAGGTAATCGTTAAAGCAATAGGTAATAATGCAATTACAGAGTCAAGATTAAAAGCAGGAATAGAAATACCTGGAAGACCTTTTGGAACCACACCAACAATAGAAACACCATATTCGTACAATTTAAATCCGTACACAGCTAATATGCTGAATGCTACAACAACAATCGGACCAGGTATTTTCTTGAAATATTTTTTGAAAACCACCAATAACAGAATGCTAATTAAACCAATAATAAATGTGATTGGATTAATTTCCGTAAATCTCTTTATTGCCTCAGCAATAAGCAAAAATACTTCACTTTTACCTGCTTCATAATGAACTCCAGTTAAATCCTTTAATTGACTGAGCCCAATAATAATAGCTGCTGCAGAAGTAAACCCGCTGATCACAGCATGTGAAAGAAAGTTAACTAAAAACCCTAACTTTAATACCCCGAGTAACATTTGAATCAGTCCAACCATTAGCATTAGTAGAAGGACAAAAGAAATATACTCAGCTGTTCCTGGTTCTGTCAGTGTTGAAACACCGCTAAGAACTAATAAAGAAACCATAGCTACAGGTCCAACTGCTAATTGCCGTGAAGTGCCAAATAGTGCATAAACCACTAAAGGAATCGTTGAGGTATATAAACCAATCACCGGATCTAACCCAGCTAACATTGCATACGCCATACCTTGAGGGATTAACATAATTGCTACAATTAACCCTGCAGATATATCCCCGCTCAAATCATCCCGCTTATAATTCGTCAGCCATTCGAATGCTGGAATAAATTTTTTCCACAATTTAAAATCCCCTTTCACGTTGATTAGGAAACAAATTCTTTTTTCCTTAAGTCTGCTTAAGATATCGTGAACTTGCATATGAATGCTGTTTTACCCTTATGCAGAATAATGAAATCACATTATTCCCATTTTTCTTATTCACTCTATCTTTGAAGAAGATGACTACTTATATCTAACTAATTAAAGGGGGAAACACCTCTGACTACGAAGCGGTAAAGCTAGATTGCTTTATTCATACAGGCAATTAATCGTTCTTCAATATCTTGAGCAATTTTATTTAGGGACTCATCATTAACCATTTGAATGAGTGCTGTTGGCTTAGGGAGACCTATTTTTATCTTGTTCTCCTCTTGGTACAACACTATTTTACATGGAAGAAAATAACCTGCCATGTGGTTTTTTGCTAACACCCGATTTGCTTCCTTTGGATTACAAACCTCTAGAACTAGAAATGGCTGCTCAAATTCGAACCCCTTTTTTTGTAACGTTTCCTGAATGTCAAAACTCCAAAGTACACCAAAGCCTTCTTCCTTTAAACTACTCTCAAGCGAATGTACTGCTTCTTTCATGGATTTACTTGTATCTAACGTATAATGAAACAAAATAATCACTCCATTCATTTTATAATTAGCTAATAAAGTGAAACTTTATTCCGTGGAACACGGAATATTAGTTGAACCAATCGGGCATTTAGGTGCCGTTTTCTCACACTTAGACCCTTTTGTACCTACTCACGCTCTTAACGCGCGGAGTCTTATGGTTACGGCACCTTACATGCGAGGTAAACCGTCATTTAGTACCTCCCCAGGTAATGCTTGTGGAGGTAAAATTATGCCTTTTTGATCCAAAACTTTAATACTTCGCCTTCTTCCGTGTTTTTAACAATTTCATGACCACCGGATTTAGCCCATGCTGTTAAATCACTTTTTGAACCTTGATCTGTAGTATGAACTTCTAGAATTTCACCTGATTTCAAATCATCCATCGCCTTCTTTGTTCTTACAACCGGCATTGGACATGCCAACCCTTTTGCATCTAACACTTTAACTGCTTCCATTATAAAATTCCTCCTTAAATCTGTTCCTTAACACATTGCGTTTTAGCATTTATTATCTAAAGAGTCCGATATCAATTATATTTTGAAGTCAAACTCTACTTTTTATCAATTTTAAATTAATAGTTTTCCTCTTTCGTTTATCTATATCTAATTAAAAGGTTAGCGTCATATTCGCGTCTTTTGCGTATTCAATAAAGGATGCAGCGCCACCGACTTCGATGCCCTCTACAAATTGATCCTTATCTAAATTCATAACATCCATTGTCATTTGACATGCAATTAATTTAACATCCAATTCTTGCACAATACTTAGTAATTCTTCAATGGAAGGAACATTTGCTTGTTTAAAACGTTCTTGAAACTGTTCTTTTCCTTCTGGTAACGGAAGGTTTTTATGTGCGTCTTGATGGATTAAATTTAAACCTTCGAATGTAAAGAATATTCCTACTTCAGCATCCGATGCAGCAGCTGCTGAAGCAATATTAAACACTTTATACGCATCAAACAAATTACCATTTGACGCAATGATCGCTACTTTAGTATTCGCCATGTTAATTCCTCCAATATTTAGTTATCTTTTTCCATCGGCCCTTCCCATTTTATCATTCCAGGTACGACATTTTTCACATGCTTAAAACCGTTATCCGTTAATTTTCGGGCAGCTAAATCACTGCGATTTCCAGTACGGCAAACCACATAAAGATCGGCTTCTTTATTAAGTTCAGCCATTCTTTCTTCCAGTTCTCCTAACGGCATATTAATGGCACCTGGAATATGACCAAAAGCGAATTCTGCTGGTTCGCGAACATCAAGTATAGAAACTCGTTCATTTCCTTCTACCTTTTTACGTAAATCAGCTAAATCAATGACAGCTTTATAGCGCTTTTCTTCTTTTATTTCTTCTTCGGTTGCCACACGAATATAATGCTTGAGCACTTCTCCTTCTTCCACCGTGCCGATATACTGATGACCTGTACTATTTGCCCATGCTTGAATATCAGCCGTAGAACCACGGTCAGTAGCTTGTACTTCGATTACTTCCCCAGCTTTAAGGTTTTGAATCGCTTTTTTAGTTTTAACAATTGGCATTGGACAAGAAAGTCCTTTCGCATTCAAAACTTGATTTGCTGTAATACTCACCTTTATTCCTCCCTTATTTTTCTACTTCATCTTCCCATGCAAGCATGCCACCAGAAACATTTGTCGTATTGAAATGATAATCAGCTAAAAATTCGCATGCTCGTGCACTTCTGCCTCCAGAACGACAAACCATATAATAATGTTCCTCTTTATTAAATTCATTTAGGTGATTGGGAATCTCTCCTAATGGGATATGTCGAGCTCCAGGAATTTTTCCTAGCGCTACTTCTTCATCCTCACGAACATCAATAATATTTAATTTTTCACCTTTCTTTCGTTTTTCAGCTAATTCTTTTGCTGTAATCTCATTCATACCATACCCTCCAAATTGTAAAATTGTTATTAACTATATTTCATGATGATAGCACAGTCTCATATATAACTTGATTTATCCCACATCTAACTGGCAGTAAGACCCCCACCTCAGAGAGTAAGAGGGATCGAAAAAGTCTAGGTGGGGGATAACTGAAAGTCAAATGTCCGATTGGTTCAAAGACCTTTAGGTCATACCCTTGCGGTACTAACCATGAGTGGGGGATGATAGAAAACCCCCACTCATGGAAGTTTCACTTTATACAAATAAGGTGATGTTTCCATCTTCAGAATCACCAACATAAGCCCCGACTCCGCCATATTCAATATTATCTAGAAGTTCATCTTTCTGAAGACCTAATAAATCCATTGTCATGGTACATGCAAGTAGCTTAACATCTTGTTCTTGTGCCATATTTATTAAATCAGGTAATGGCATTGCATTATGTTTTTTCATAACATGTTTTATCATTTTTGGTCCCATGCCTAAATAGTTCATTTTAGAAAGTCCCATTTTATCCGCTCCACGTGGCATCATTTTTCCAAATATTTTTTCTAAAAAGCCTTTTTTAATGGGTACTTGATTATCCTTACGTAAAGCGTTTAACCCCCAAAATGTATGAAATATGGTTACTTCATGGTCATAAGCAGCAGCTCCATTTGCTATAATATAAGCAGCCATTGCTTTATCATACTCTCCACTAAACAGTATAATCGTTGTTTTCTTTTTTTCAGACATCTGCATACTCCTTCCTCAATATACTTATAGGTGTACGGGTATATTGTTTTGTTAAAAAAATAAGTGATTACCAATATCACTATACTTATAGTATTTATTAAATAATAATTTGTCAACAGTAAATTTTTTTAAAATTCTGTTTATCATTTTTAACTGTTATTTATAAAATAATACCCTTTTACATAAAATCCTTTATTTATTAAAAATCTGGCTGCGATATTTTTATCAACATGATTGGATGTAACTAAAATTACAGAACAAGCAGGAATATCTTGGTAATGTCGGTTTAAATAAGCTAAAGGTAAAGGCATCGCTTGATCGAGCTTATCTTTATGGGATATATTATAATCTCTTAAATCCAGTAATACTGTACCATCATCCAGTTTAACAAGTTTATCTCGCTCCATATTATTTACACCTCGAACCGGGATATACCTTTTATATATAATATAAAGTGTAAAAATTGCTAGTCCTGCGATCATTAAACTCATGCTCTATCCCCCTTTTTCCAAAGATGACTGCAGTTTTAAAGGTCAAGAACTTACATCCATGAGCTCATCCCGCCTTTAACATTCGAGATCTTTTCAAAACCATTTTTCTTAAGGAACTTTGCTGCTCTCATACTCCTCATTCCACTTTGACAAATAACAATAATCTCCTTATGTTTATCTAAATCTTTTATGCGATTAGCCAATTCATGCAACGGAATATTTGTAAATGGCTTTCGATGATTCGCTTTATACTCCTGCGGCGTACGAACATCTACAAACTGTACATTTTTGTTCGTAAACTTACGCTTTGCCTCTTGAGATGTAATTTGATTAATTCCTTTTACTGGTATAAACCGGCTAATGAGAAAAGCAATTGCTAAAATTATAATTATCCCTTGAAATATCTCCATCTACTGCTCTCCCGTCTATTTTGCATCGAAAGAAAACTATGTGTCAATCCTTTGACGTTATTGAATTTTAAACGTGTCACTTTGTCGTATTAACTTTACTTCTGTCAGAAATTTTATAAGTCTATCAATATAAAAACGATTACCACATTGCATTAATTTTGTTCTCTTAAAAACTACTCTTCCTATACGCATAAAGAAGGAATGCTAATTTTTCTTTCTAGGTGAATATGTCAGTGATTTTTAATGTTTATTAATAAAAGCGATTATCTGCTTTTAACAAGTAAATTAACTGCTTCATTAATTAATTCTTCTGCATTTTCACCGTCTGCTTGCCGAATGCATATTTCAAGATTTTTACTGACTACCAAAGCCGAAGTACGATCAAGTGCACTCTTTACTGCTGATAATTGCATGACAACATCTCTACAGTCTTTTTCTTCTTCCATCATTCTTAATATTCCTTTTACTTGGCCTTCGATACGTTTCATGCGATTTTTAACGCGACTATCGTATTTCATTCCTCCTAACTCCTCTCTATATCTATTTTAAATGTTGTCCTATTATTTATTAACATGTTTTTATTTGATTGCAATTCCACTCCATATTATACCCTGCCAGGTATTTTGTCAACCATTAAAAATTCTTCTCTATAAAAACTGAACGCATGAAACTAAATTAGGAATTAAATCACTCGGTTAGCGACGGACAAACGGAAGAACTTCTGGCGAGATAGTGAAACTCATTCAAAGAGCACTTTTCTCCTTTAAAAATCGCGGTGTATTGCTGCCGTAGCTTTCCTTGTCCTGTTGACTCGAACGAACCTGAGGATTCAGGAGCCGTTGTTCTCATCATGTTCGTAAATCATAAGCAGATTTTGAAATGAGAGAAATACCGCTCCCTTATATTCGGGATAAAGTAAATTTTCATTCAAGTGTTGTGCTTTTTTTGGAGCGGAACAAAGGCTAAAACTCGGTGGTACTTGAAAAGGAAAAGGTTACAGAAAGAGGATTTTTTCTGTAACCTTTTTACTTCTCATATTTTTGTAGCAGCAATGTGTTTTTCAACAACTGGTTTAGCGTTAGCATGCTCATAAGCTTGGAGTAATAAATCGACAATATGAACAGCTTCCATTTCATCCGAAAGTCCCTCACGTTCAATTCCTAACTTCATTTGCAATAAACAACCCGGATTAGCTGTAACAATTGTTTTCGCTTTGGTATGAATCGCTTGCTCCATTTTATAATCCAATATTTGCATGGCCATTTCAGATTGTACAATATTATATATTCCTGCTGATCCACAGCAACGGCTGGCATCCTTCATTTCAACATAATGAACACCTTGAATAGATTCTAATAATTGCCGAGGTTCCATAAATGTTTTTTGCCCGTTTTTCAAATGACAGGAGTCCTGATACGTTACAATCTGTTCTGGAAGTGATAAGGGTTGTTTATGAAAATCTAATTCTATTAATATACGGGTAATATCTTTAATTTTATTACAAAATTGAGTTGCGCGTTCAACCCAATCTAGTTCGTATTTAAGCAAATGTGCATATTCAACTAGGAAAGCTCCACAACCCCCAGCATTTGTAATAATATAATCTACTTCTGCCTGTTCAAATGCTGCAATATTCCGTTTCGCCATTTCTCTAGCTTGATCCACTTCACCGCTATGCCCATGTAGTGCTCCGCAGCACGCTTGAGTTTCTGGTACGACAATTTCACAGCCTGCATACTGTAATAGTTTAATCGTAGCATCATTTGTTTTCATAAACATCGTGTCCATTAAGCAGCCCGAGAAAAAAGCAACTTTCTTTTTCCTTTTCTGCTGTAATGGCTGTAAATGACGTGGACGCTCCTTCATTTCTTTTCGCTTTGGTACATTTGGCAATACTTTTTCCATCGTTCGTAGACTTTCAGGAAATAGTTTCATAATTCCAATTGATTGAGCTAATTTTTGTGTACCTGAGCGCTGGTAAAAGCCCAGTAGCCCGGTTAAACCAATCATTCGGTTTTGATATGGAAATACATTTTTTAAAAAAATACCTTTTAAAACTTTTTCAGGTAATGTTTGTTTTTTACTTTGATAGATCGCATCTCTAGCTTGTTCCAGTAATCTGCCAAAGTTTACTCCAGAAGGGCAGACCGGTTCACAAGCTCTACAACCAAGACACATATCGATGGATTCTTTTACCTCTTCACTTGGTTCAATGACCCCATCGACAACCCCTTTCATTAATGCAATACGTCCCCGTGGTGAATGTACTTCATTACGACCTGTTTCAATATACGTGGGACATGTCGGTAAACAAAAACCGCAACGGGTGCAATTCATTAATTCATCATAGTCCATTTTTTCTTTAAATGCTTCTTGAATGCGTTGTTTTTCTGCTGTATTCATGATTCTTCCACCACCACTTGTTGTCTTTCATAAGGCATGAACATTTTCCCTGGGTTCATGATCGCATTTGGGTCGATTGCTTGCTTAATGCTGCGCATTATCTCAATACCATGCTCTCCAGCCTTCAATTGTAAATATGGCAGTTTCATCATTCCCACACCATGTTCCCCGGTAATCGTTCCTCCTAATTCAACCGCTTTTTCAAAAATCTCTGCAAACGCCTTTTCGACTAATTCAATTTCTTCTTCATTGCGTACATCAGTTAAACAGGTTGGATGGAGATTTCCATCTCCAGCATGACCAAATGTGCAAATGGTTAATTGATATTTTTCTGCAATCTCACTAATTGCTTTTACCATGTTAGCAATTTCTGAACGCGGAACAGTCGCGTCCTCTAAAATAGTCGTTGGTTTTAGCCGTGACAATGCCGATAATGCTGTTCTTCTTGCAGCAGTTAATTGTTCTGCTTCTTCCTTCGTTTTCGCTAATTGGACAGCAAATGCACGATTCTCTTTGCATAATGCTGCAATTTTTTCCATATCGCGAATGACTACTTCATGTGGACCATCTTGCTCAATTAAAAGCACTGCTTTTGCTTCCGTTGGTAAACCGATCTTGGCAAAATCCTCCACTACTTTTACCGTTGCTTGATCCAAGAATTCCAATGTTGCAGGTATAATCCGATTCGCAATAATTGCTGAAACACTCTCAGCAGCAGCTTCTAAATCTTCATAAAGCGCTAGCATCGTTTGCTTCGTTTCCGGTTGTAGAATTAATTTTAAAATTGCTTCCGTAATTACTCCTAATGTTCCTTCTGCCCCAACATACAGTCTGGTCAAATCATATCCGGCTACGTCTTTTGCCAGTTTTCCACCTGTTTGAATGATCTCGCCATTAGGGAGCACGATTTCTAGCCCAATCACATAGTCTCTGGTTACGCCATATTTCAGACCACGGAGACCACCAGAATTTTCACTAATATTACCGCCAATTTGCGAAATATGCATGGATCCTGGATCAGGCGGATAAAATAAGCCCACTTCCTGTGCCGCTTCTAAAATATCTTTTGTATACACGCCAGCCTGAACGGTCATTGTTAAATTTTCTTCATCAATTTCTAAAATTTGATTCATGTGCTTAAAAATAAGGACAATCCCGCCTTCTGTTGGTGTAGTACCAGCACATAAATTTGTTCCAGATCCCCTTGGTACAATCGGAATTTTATGTTCATTACAAAGCTTTACGACAGCTTGAACCTCATCCTTATTTCGTGGCGCAACCACGGCATCAGGTAATGCTTGGTACCTTGCTGTCGAATCATAGGAATAGGCTAGTAAACTGGCATTATTATCTTCTACGTTTTCTTTCCCAACAATAGCGATTAACTTTTCTCTTACATCCCTTTTTAACATATGCATTCTCCTAATCAGTAATAATTCTATTTTAAGAAAAATTAAAAGAAAAATATATATTCATAAACACAAAAATACTACTAAGAAATCGAATACTTTTGTACGTAAGACTAAATTTTAACAATAATACAGACGATAGCCAATGTATAGCAACATTAAGTCATCAATCTGTTTTAAATGTAAACCCGTTCGTTCCTGAATACGCTTTAAGCGATAATGTAGCGTATTCTTATGAATATGGAGTGCATCTGCTGTTATTTGTATTTGCATATCATGGGAAAACCAACTAGCCAATGTCCTCATCATCTCTTGTTCCTTAGGTAAATCTTTTAATGTTCGTAAAATAAATTTCTGTTTCGTTTTATCACTTATTTCATATTCCAGCATCTCAAAACGTAGATCAGCTTCAAACAAGATTGGATTGTTATCATCGGCATGCTCGCTTGCTTTAGCTGCTTGAGCAAAAGATTCTGACAGCCGCTCATAGTCCATCCGATTTCCAACCCCTGCATACAAACGAATATTTAAATCACAGTTCACAAGCTCTATAAATCGGCGAAGATGGTTTACTAGTATGGTTTGCTTCACTGGCTCTAACAACATCACAATTCTATCCTGCCCCCACCGAACAAATAAAGCATTAATCGAATAGTCCCAAGCTGATTTTAACTTTTCAAATCGATGATAGGAAAAGCCTGTTTCTAACTGTTTTCGTTTAAAGACAACAATTTGTTTATATGTTTCCATTTCAATATGGAAAAATTTACTTCTCTCTACTAAACTGGCATAGCTTCCAGTGTGGTTTAACCAGTCAAAAATAAAAAACTCTAAATCTCGTGCTTTACTTTCTTGATTTATTCTCATCATCGTGTCCTGGATGAAAAGCTCGGTTACTTTTTGTACTAGTCTAGCATATGGCTCTACCATAATTGGGTCACCAGTAATCCCCAATACACCTAAGGGATTCTTATTAATAATAATTGGAAAGACGACCCCTTCTTGCACACCTTGTAGCCTTTCCGTAAGCTCCTTCGTCATGATTATTTTTTCTTTATGGTTCATCGCTATATACGCACCTTCATGGTAATTTCCAATCCGTTTTGCATCTGTACTCGCTACAATAATTCCTTGCTGATCCGTTACAATCACTTCTTCATTAATTAATCGATTCATTTCCTGAACAATGGAGTTATATAGCTGTTTCGTTTGAAGTAGAATATTTTCCATCCCATCACCTGCTTATTTCTTTCTAGCTTCATTTTAGCATGCTTTAAAAGAAACTGTCTGAAATTTTAGTTTCACTTGATTTTACGAAATCAGTTTTTAAAAATATGTAAGCTTCCAATAAACAGCTTAAGTTTTCTCTTCACTCGAAATGGGAAAAAGATGCTACTCTGTTATAATGAGAAAAAGCTAGAAGCAATCGGTTAGTGATGGACAAACTGAAAAACTCTGACGGGATAAAGTGAAACTTCATTTCTTGGAGCTTTCCCAAGAAATGTTAGTACCACAAGGGTATGACCTAAAGGCTCTTGAACGAATCGGGATTTAGGAACCGTTTTTCTCATCATGTTCGTAAATATTTAGCACTTTTTTTGAAATGAGAAAAATACGGATCCTTACATCCGGGATAAAGACAACATGCCTCTGCCACAGGGGGATGTCGACGTCTAAGCGGTAAGCCCGCTTTTAGTCGCCTTCCTTTTAGATTCGCACCGATGTTAATTTATCGTAGAGGAAAATTGAAGTTTGTTAGTCGCTTGAGCGCTTAAACTAGACGAAGTTGTTTCAAAACTTATCCACTATGAAAAAACGAATGGCTTTTGCAAGGCAAGAACAAAATATCACATTTCACATTTTCAAAAGGAGGTTTTTAATATGAAGCTAAAAAAAGGCAAGGATAATTGCATTACGGATGTAAAAGGAGTACAAGTAGGTCATGTGACATTATATGAGAAGATGGATGAAAAAACGACGATTTGCACCGGTGTAACAGCAATTTTGCCGCATAAGTACAATCTATTTCGGAATAAAGTTCATGCAGGCAGTGCTGTACTAAACGGATTTGGCAAAACAACCGGACTTATTCAAGTGAATGAGTTAGGACTTATCGAATCACCGATTATGCTCACCAATACTTTTAGCGTAGGTGCTGTCTGGCAAGGAACACTCGAATATATGCTGAGAACGACGGAAGAAATTGGCGATACCACGAGTTCCATTAATATTGTCGTGGGTGAATGTAATGACAGCTATTTAAATGCCGCTCGTTACCCGGCTATCCAACCTAAACACGCAATAGAAGCCATTGAGGCTGCATCCTCTAATCCGGTAGTAGAGGGGGCGGTTGGTACTGGAAAAGGGATGGTATGTCTTGGATATAAGGGCGGAATTGGCTCAGCATCTCGTTATGTTACATATCAACAATCAAGCTATCAAATTGGCTGCCTAGTTGTAAGCAATTTTGGAAAGCGCGAGGATGCATTATTTGCAAATTGGCAAGCATTTGATCAAGAAACACCAGATGGCTCCATTATGATTGTTATTGCTACAGATGCCCCCCTCTACGATCGTCAGCTGAAACGTTTGGCAAAACGCAGTGCTCTAGGATTAGGGCGCACTGGAAGTAATATTGCTAACGGAAGTGGTGATATTGCAATTGCTTTTTCTACCGCTACTACCTGTTCACACCAAACGGACGCAATAACCGAGACAAAAGAGTGGCTACGCGATGATCACCCAATAATGAATCAGCTATTTCAAGCAGTGGTAGAGATTGTAGAGGAGGCGGTAATTCGTTCCTTGCTCATGGCAGAAACGACTATTGGCAGATTAGGAAGAATAGTGGAAAAAGCACCTTTATAAGTCAATTACCTAACAAGAAAAACTTATTGTTTAAATTACTTTATGTTTTATTCTATCTTCTCTAGGGAATACCCATTATACAATGATTTCCAAAAAGGAGAGAGTTTCGTATGCGAACAAATGTAAAGCATTTTATAAATGGGGATTGGGTTGAGTCTACTGGCACGGACACCATTGACGTTATCAACCCCGCAACGGAAGAAGTAATTGGAAAAATAAGCTCTGGTACAGAAGAAGATTTAAATAAAGCTGTTGTTGCTGCTAAAGCTGTACTGCCATCATTTTCAGAAACAACGAAAGAAGAACGAATAGACATGCTTAAGGCAATTGCTTCAGAGTATGAAAAAAGAAAAGATGAATTGGTTGAAGTTATTACAGAAGAGCTTGGTTCGCCGGTAACTATGTCAGAAAAAGTCCACTATCAAATGGGATATAATCATTTCACACATGTTGCAAAAGCGCTAAAGTCATTTGTCTTTGAGGAAAACCGTGGTAATCACATCATTCGAAAAGAAACAATCGGTGTTAGTGGATTAATTACACCATGGAACTTTCCGACCAATCAAGTATCCACAAAAATAGCAAGTGCTATTGCCGCAGGCAGCCCTGTTGTTTTAAAACCTGCTTCAAGAACCCCTTTTGCAGCGATGATACTAGCTGAGGTCATTCAGAAGGCTGGTATACCAAAAGGAGCATTTAATTTAGTAAATGGAACCGGATCCATTATTGGTAATAGAATTAGTACGCATCCAGATATTGACTTTGTCTCTTTCACTGGTTCTGGGAAAGTGGGAGAAAAAATCATGAAAAATAGCGCAAAAACGATTAAGAAAGTTGCACTTGAACTTGGTGGAAAGTCACCACTCATCGTTCTAGACGATGCCGATGTGAATGAAGCAGCCAAAACAGCCATCTCCCATATTATGATGAATACAGGACAAGTTTGTTCGGCAGCAACTCGAGCCATTATTCCTGTAACCATGAAAAACGATTTTGAAGAGGCAATCAAACATACCCTTCCTTCATTTAAATATGGCGATCCGAAAAAAACCGATGTCAAAACCGGACCAGTCGTATCAAAAGAACAGTGGGAGACGGTTCAGTCTTATATTAAAAAGGGCATAGATGAAGGAGCAACCTTGCTTGTCGGTGGACTAGGGAAACCAAAAGGGATGGAAACAGGCTATTTTGTAAAACCTACTGTGTTTACGGATGTTTCCAATGATATGGTTATTGCACAAGAAGAAATCTTTGGTCCGGTACTGTCGATTATTGCCTATAATGATTTAGAAGAAGCATTAAACATTGCTAATGATACGGTTTACGGTCTTGCTGGATATGTAGTAGGTAAAAATAAAGACACACTATCCTATGTGGCAAATAAAATTAAAGCAGGACAAATTACTGTGAATAATGGTAAAATTGACTTCATGGCACCATTTGGCGGTTATAAACAATCTGGGATCGGCAGAGAATGGGGCGACTTTGGTATCGAAGAATTTTTAGAGATAAAAGCAATTTTGGGGATGTCCTCCTAACTATAAAGTGAAACTTCATTTCTTGGAGCTCTTCCCAAAAAATGTTAGTTGAACGAATCGGGGATTTAGGTGCCGTTTTCTTCCACTTAGACCCTTTTGTATCAACTCAGGTCTTGAAGTGGGAGTCTCACGGCTCCTTACATGTGGGATAACCCAAACTAAAACAGGGTTATTCCACCCTGTTTTAGTTTGCACTACCTATGTTATCAAATGGATTCCTTTGCATTTAATCCTCATCGTTTACATCCATATCTTCAGGGATAGGTTCACGCAAATAATCCTGTATCATTGCCCGGTACTTTTCCATTTGCTTTAAATGCGTATTAAACTGTTCGTTGTTAATGAGAAATTGCTCGCCATCATGAACAGCCCGTATCCGTCCTTGCAAGACTAATGCATGAATTTTCTTTTCATCAATAGATAGGAATTCTGCTGTTTCTGGTATCGTTAAGTACATTCTTCGTCATTCCTTTCCATCCCTTTTTAAATATAAAGTAAAACAATGACTAACATCGCAAATCTTTAAGAAACAGGAAGACTTACTACTAAAGCATTCTTATTCTGTTACGCACCTGGTTTCTCATCTATAACCAAGGCTACTTTCTTCATCAAAAAGCAGGAAGATGACAACCTTTTACATGCGAGTCATAACTCTTTAGTCCTTTAAGTATTACTTTTATTATACTAGGACATCCTGGTATTCTGGAGTTTTTTCCATTTTATTTTTAGCGTAAGAACAAATAGGTTTAATTTTTTTCCCTTCTGCTTTTGCTTGTTCTACAACTGCAGCTACTAATTTTCCAGCTATGCCCTTTCCGCGCAACTCATCAGCTACCTCCGTATGATCAATAACGATATTGCCATCATCCGATAGATAATACGTTATTTCTGCTATTGGATTTTTCTTATCGCCAACATAGAAATTCTTTTGACCTTTTTTTATCTCCACTTTTTACTGTACACCTCCTACTTCGCCTAAGACTTTATAAAGTGAAACTTTCAGTAGTGCTCTTTCTTGATGTAGAAAACCCCAGGCGTCTTAGAAACAAAAAATCGTTTTTTCCTTTTCTCCCGTATGATGTATTGCTTACCAAAGTTTATCTTGTTCTTTCGTTTCGAACAAATGTGCAATTATCCCCCCACTTAGACTTCTTCTTTTTTTCTATCACTCTTATAAGCAGGAGTCTTACTACACCTTAGATACGGGATAAACGTAATTTAAAATCCTTATTAGTTTGAATCATATGTTAACGTATCATACATACTTATAAGAATTTGAAGTAGTCACGAGTCTCTGATCGTTCTGCTTTAGCTTAAAAGGATATACAAAAAACATAATTGGAATTCTTCGCTGGTTGTGAGATTTCTATCATTTAAAATACATTCTTCTGTTCAAAATGTCTTGTCTCGAACATTGTCTTTTTCAAAACACACTTGAAATCTAAATAACTAATTCTTATACTTCTTAACATTTAAGCCTGCTTCAGCATGCTATATATCGCTTACTACTCCTGGTTCTAAAATGGAAAACGTCTTTGCTTTACAATTTATTTCGGCCATTGCACCATATGGCAAAATAAATTCCGGCTCTGTATGACCAAAGTTCAGATTATAAAGAACTGGTAAATGCTGCAAATGATATTCCTGTATAACGGTACGAATAACAGCTTTATATTCTTCATCATACTGCTCATACTGTGGTTTGGCAAAAAATCATTCCGTTTGCTGCTTGCAAGATTCCTTGTGTAGCATAATTTCTTAGCCAGCGTTTCACAAACTCAGGGGGTGGCTTTTCCTGTGATGTTTCAAAAAATAAAATACAGTTCTTCCAATAAAAACATCCCATAGACCTCATTTATCTATGGGATGTCGTAAAAACGCTATATTAGTTGCTTTCCAGTTTTTCCAAACGTTTCTCCATCACTTCTGTTTTTCGTAGCTGTTCAATCATCCGCTTAATTAACTGGATTTCTGCTTGCGCTGTCATAATGTGATCCTGCGCATGAATCATGAAAAAGCTTGGAACCGTGTCTTCATTTTGACTTTGAATCAGTTCGGTTTGATATTTATGCCCTTTAACGAATTCATCATGCGCTTCTTCGAGTTTCTTTTCTGCTTCGGTAAAATCATATTCTTCTGCGGCATCTAATGCTTCATATGCTGCACCGCGGGCATTGCCGCCGTGCAAGATAAGCTGCATCATAATTGCTTCATAGTCCATAAGTAAACACTCCTCTAGTTGACGCTTGTTTCAACTGCTTCCTCTTGTTCTTGTTGCACCAATTGTTTTTCATATTTTTTAAAGAAAGGATAGTAAATTAATGTCGCAATAACGACGTTCATAATTTGTACGAGACCTGCTAACCAGGAACCCCCTGTTGCAATAAATCCACCAAAGAAAATTGGTACAGTAAATGGTGGTTGAATAACGACGGGTGGTAAAATTCCGGTTGCAAATAAAATATAGTTAATGGTCACGATAACCGCCGGACCTAAAACAAACGGAATAATCAAGATTGGATTTAACACAATTGGCAATCCAAAAATAACCGGTTCATTAATATTAAACAACGACGGAATAATTGCCGTTTTTCCTACTTGCTTCAACTGAACAGATGCTGAAAACAACATAAATATAACAAGTCCAAGTGTTGCACCTGATCCACCAACATGAGTAAACATATGGAAGAACGGCTCTGTTACAATACCAGTTGCTTCTGTACCAGCTTTAACTGCATCCGCATTTTCTGCTAGTTGTGTCATCCAAAACGGATAGGCAACAGAAGAAACAACGTTCATCCCATGAATACCAATTGACCATAAAATTAACATCAATAAGATCATACCAAGTGCTGCCCAGTATGAATTAGACGCACTAACTAATGGACTGAATAAATCAAGCACTAATTGTGGCAGGGTTACTTCATAATTCGCCCATACAATCCAGGCAATGATCCAAACTAACGGTAAAATAACCATAAATGGAATAAGTGCTCTAAATGTTCTCATTACATATGGTGGTACACCGGCAGGCATTTCAAAGGTAAATCCTTTGTTAATTAAAAACCGCATCGCCTCCGTTGTTGCAATCCCTAAAATAATGGCAACAAATAATCCTTGTCCTCCAAGATAATTTAAAATATCACCGAATGGAACCTTGGTAATGTCTGTGACAGGAAATGCAGTCATGAAAAACGCCAGCATGGAAAGAATCCCAGCCATTACCGCATCCATTTCTTGGCGAATTGCCAGACTATAACCAACCCCAAAGGACACGGTTAATGCCATTAAACCAAAAGTTAAATTAAATGGAAATAATAATTCCGCTTGAATTGGTGTTACTGCATTTTCCCAAGCATTAATGATACCCCAGTCCAATGAAGTTGGCGGATTAGCAATAATAAGGAAAATAGCTCCTGTGATAATGACAGGTAGAGCGAAAATGACAAATGCATCACGAATTGCTTGCAAATATTTGTTTTGAGCAATTTTACCTAATGGCTCCATTAAGTGATTTTCCAACCATTCAATCATATTTAACGCCTCCTATTTATTCATTAATTTTAAAACTTGATCTAACACCTTATCCCCGTCCATCAAGGCAAATGCGCGTTGATCAACAAGTTCTACTGGGATTTGATATTGTTCTGCAGTTTTAGATACTTCCTTTTTCAAATGACGTACTTGCGGCTCTAGTAAAGCTACATTATAATTACTAGCTTTTTGTTTAAATTCACCAGTACCCCCAGCGTCTACGGTTATCGAGATCCCTCTTTTTTCAGCTGCTTCTTGTACTTTTTTTGCTAACTGACTTGAGGTAGCACCCCAGCTGCATAGAATAATTAATTTAATTTCTTGATTTGTTTCCATTTTAAAAACTCCCATCTATAAATAGTAATTGATTAGTGCTTTTTTGGTGTATTGCTTAAAATATCTTTGGCCATCTTGTCAATTCTTTTATAATGGCGCATAAGCCAATAAGAAAACCATGAGGCTAAACAAATAACAATTGAAAATGCAATCCCAAATCCTAAAATAAGCGTTGCTGAATCATGATGAGACCATATTGCATAAATTCCATAGCCTACCCAAATTAGTGAAAATCCAATTGCATAGATGGCTAAAAATTTTTTCACTGTTATCCTCCTTTCGTTTAAAATAAGTGACAAGGGTTAAACTTTTTTTATTATTGCCTTTTCACTTTTTTATATGCAAATTTCATGCCAACACAGATAAAAGCAATAAGGACAAGCTTTAATGAGGCAATTAAAAAATGTGTGCAGTTTAACTGCACACATTAACGAGATAGTTTCACTAATGCTTCCCTAATTGGCGGATGTAATTGAAAATAATACATTTTTTCTAGTTCAGAAAATAGCGGCTCCCAAATTTCTTTTTCCCGAGCCTGCATCGTAAACTGGCGGTCTAGTGGAATAGAAGAAAGCAACTGTTCCACATTATTCTTTAGCTTGGCACCTACTAAGCGGTCCATCAGGCTGCCGATATGCATCCACATCCCTAGCTTTCTATTCATATCCCATCCATAAAATTCGGCAATGATTGGCATTTTATCATTTAATACTTGAACTAGTGGTTTCGGATTAATATACGTTACTATTTCACCGAGTCCCTTCAAAACAAGTGGTAAAATTTCATTTCTTTTAATTTCTCCATCTTTTAATTTTGGCGTTTTTCGCGTCACTTCCAGTAGTTTTAGCATACGAGAAATCCCTTCTTCCTGTAGTAGTTCCCATGCAGGTAGATATGGGATTCCATCAATTGCTACCGGCACTGTACCGATAATTGCTACAATATCGTAATGATTTTTCAAATCCTCTAAGATTGTCGTATCCTTTGTCGTCGGATCAATTCGAACCGAACGAATCAGCACATCCTCGTCTATATCTGTTAGCTGGTTTTCAATCCATGTTTCCAATAATTGTGCTGCACCTTCCCCGGTAAAACAAACTGTAGTAATCATTCGTTTCTTTTCAATAGGAGAATATGTTGTTTCCTCTTTCACAAATACAGTCATCGCTTTTTTCGTATCATGATATATCTCCTCCAACGAAATGTTAGAATGAAGCGATTTTCTACCCGCTTCCAGTACCATTGGTAGATTTACACTTGATAATGTTTTTATCTCTACATCTAGGTCATGTTGAATCGCATCACCAATTGTAATGAGTGATCCAATATCAACCAATAAAAGCGCACCTTTAATATTTGTCATATTCCTGATCTTGTGCTTAACATGCTGATATATTTCTGTAGCTGACATGTGCAGGGGCATATCAATTGCTTGGATTACCTCATTTCCTAGTAATGTATTCGTAACTTCGGCCATGGAGGAAGCAGTTGCTGTTCCATGTGTAATCAAAATCACAGCTATCGTCTGTTCTTTCGTTGGCGCATTAGATTCATCAGCCGTTAAAAAATGTGCCATTAATTCAACTTCTTCCTCTGGCAGCTGTAAACCAATGGCGGACTCTAGGTATGCTGCCAGCTGTTGTGCAGCTTGTCGATATACGGCATTTGGATGAATAATAATAGGTAAATCTTTCTTTTCTTCATGTTCATGATCTCGATAATTCTGTAAATGCAAACCAATGACATATAATTGATTAACATCCAAGTGAAAAGCTAGATTATTTAAATGTTTGTTTGCCTCTCGTAAGGCATTGAACAAATCGTCATCGATTAATTGCTGCCATCCTTGTTGGGAAGGGGATGGTTGACGATACTTTTTGGCTAAGTCAGTAATATAGTTTCTAATCGTTTCATGAATGGTTTTATGATCATTTTGGTTTGCTATTTTTTGATAGATATTAGGTATCCCAATCGAAAGTTCAGGTATTTCTTCTTCAGCAGCTAACGTAGCAGAGACTTCTTGCTGTTTCATCGAATCCGAAGTAGCATAGGACGCAATATTATCTGGCAAGTCCGATGATTGGATAAGCACTTTTTCCTCATGTTGATTTAAATAACGTAAATATGCATGGGCACAAGCAATCTGAATATCGCCTTTTAATTGGCCAATATTTCCTGGACATGGGTAATTTAACAATGCCTCTCGACTATTATCAGTAATGGCCAAATTGGTATCCATTTTATTCGCTTCTTGCATGAGGAAATGATGAACAAGTTCTTCTCGCTCCGCACGTGTTCGTTCCCGCAACGAAGGAAGAGTAAGCTTGATGGAGAAGCGGCGTACAAGCGCTGGTAGCAAGGCTTTATGAGGATCTTCTGTAGTAGCCCCGATTAACGTGATATTTGCATAACGATCCTTCGTCGTTTCTCCTAATACACGATAGATTCCTTTGTCCATTAAATAAAATAACATTTCTTGACCAGATGGGGGCAAACGATGAATTTCATCAAGAAATAAAATTCCTCCATTTGCTTTTTCTACTAATCCAACCCGGTCTTCCATAGCACCTGTAAACGCGCCTTCCTTTATACCAAAAATTTGTCCAACTAATAATTCAGTATTTTGCGCATAATCTGCACAGTTAAATGAAACAAATGGTACTTCTTGCTGTTTATTTAATCGTTTTTGCGCTAATTTACATAACGTTTCTGCTAAATACGTTTTACCTGTGCCGGTTTCACCTGTAAGTAAAATCGGAATATTTCGGGACGGGTAAAGTAGTGCTGCCATCCCTTGTTCTAAAATAGGCTGCAAGCTTTTGCCAATTCCTTTCATACTACGAAAGTCAGCGTTTCCATTAAATAGTGAATTGACCTTGTATTTTACTGGTTTTCCTGGAATTTTTTCTGCTTTGTTTTCTTTAACAAGGGAGTTTAAGTAGCGACTGGCTGTAGAACGATCAATATGAAGCATCTCGCTAACTTCAGAGGCACTTAAGCTATCATTTTCCAATAAAAGATTCATAATATCATGTAATCGACTCATTCTCAAACCTCTTTTATAATATTTCTACTGCTCTTATTGTATCAGTTTGTAAGCGAATTTACATGCTTCTATTACTTTTATTATTGATTACCAATTTTTACTATTTAACCAATATTATTCGGGACGAAATTAAAAAATCATATTTTCGTTAGTCAATTTATGTCGTTTTATGAAATGTTTTGACTTTCTTTGTAGAATCTATTGCAATTTTATTTAGAAATGAGCATACTTATTTTTGTGTGTTTACGACATAACCTCTAAAAATTTTTATCATGTAGAAGGGAAGATTTTTATAATGAAAGTTATAGAACCAAAGTCTTCACACTTATCCGCAACCATTAACAGGAAAAAAAAAGAAATGGTTACCCTTGGATTGAAATATGGGTTAACTGACTGGCGAACTGTTAAATGTAGCCAACAGCTTGATACATTATTAAATTTACAAAATAACTTAAAGCCCGTATTTATCACTGGTTTTATAATCATATCTTTTATCTCTTAGTTGAATGAATTATCATTCAATTATGCGAAGCATTTTACATGATGAGGAACTCTGAAAGAGGCAGATACTCCCATACCATGATTGTTCCTACTTATTATCATTGCATATAAAGAATCATCTAATACGGGTTGTTCAAGAAGCCTCATCGCGCAAACGTAATCTGTTTCGATCATGGTAAATAACATACTAGATATACGGTACAAGAAGCTTTATTTACTTAATTTTTTTAAAAGCAAGTAAAAGGAGAATTCACTATTACCTTTCTAAATAATTATTTACAGGTACGGGTTCAAATAGGGGATAAAACAGACCAGTGTCAGCTAAAACCCCAACGCCGACACTATCACTTCCTATTCACCGAAGTTCAAGGTAGCGTAGTTTCGAGTCGCGCATTGTATACAGTCGGCAAGCCAATGAAGAAATTCGATGCGTCATTTTTATCAGACTTTTTAAACATCTTCTATAAGGCGGGAACCTCTTTTCATGCCAGATCATTTATACTACAATTGTACATGAAAAGAAGCAGTTATACCTGCCTTCTACTCTTTATTTTTCTCTCACAACATATACCTACTTTTAAAGCCTGACTATCATGAAACCTCTCTTGCTAAATTATTACACATTACAAATATTAATTTTCCTCGTGTCGAATCAACTTCTACACTGATTACTTTTTTCGTGCAAAAAAAGAGAACTACACTGCGAGAAAAACTCCCTCGCAGTATAGCCCAATCATTATCTATTCACCTAATACGGTTTTAGCAATGTTTTTATCAAGCGCTTCAAATTCATCATATGAAATCGTTTTATAAAGCTCTTTTCTTGTTTGCATATCCTTAACCCCAGCTTTTTGCGTTCCTTCTTCTTTAATTAATTTAAAAATACGCTCATACGCTTTGGCAGCGACCCGTAAAGAAGTTACTGGATAAATAACCATTTTAAAGCCCATGCTTTGAAATTCTTCGGCGGTAATATACGGCGTTTTTCCGAACTCTGTCATATTTGCTAATAATGGTACGGTTACTTTCTCAGCAACAAGCCGAAACTCTTCATCTGATTGCAATGCTTCCGGAAAAATAGCATCAGCTCCGGCATCGACATAGGCATTCGCTCGTTCGATAGCTGCATCTAAACCTTCATTTGCCCGTGCATCAGTTCTAGCAACAATCACCAACGACGGTGCTACTTTTTTAATTGCTTGGATTTTTTGCTTCATCTCTTCTGTCGTAACGAGCTGCTTACCATTTAAGTGACCACATTTTTTCGGCAGCTGCTGATCCTCAATTTGAACAGCTGCGACATTTGCTTCCAGCATCTCTTGTGCCGTTCGGGCTACATTTAAAACACCTCCAAAACCAGTATCAATGTCTACAAGTACAGGTAAATTGGTTGCCCGCACAAGATCTCTTGCTCGTTCTGCAACCTCGGTGGATGTAACGATTCCTAAATCTGGTAACCCCTTACTTGCCGTATAAGCTCCCCCTGATAAATAGAGAGCCGGAAAGCCAGTATTTTTGGCAACTAGTGCTGCCATTGCATCATGGGCACCAGGAATTTGCAAAATAGTTTCTTCTTCCATCAGCTTCCTGAATTGATCAGCTAATTGCTGCTGTGTTTTCGGTTGTTCAACAATCCATGCCATTCCTAAACGTCCTCCTTATTTACTTCACAAACAACTCCATAAAATCATCAACATTCATTGCTGTTAATTTAGCATAGTCATAACTTACTGCTTCGATTTCCTGCAATTGTTTACTTGCGTATTGTGTTTCTAAATTGGCTGCATATTTCTCTAAAATTTTCGGAATAGCTTCTTCTCTACGGAAACGGTGTCCTAATGGATATTCACGCTCAATATTATCGGTTGATGTACCATCTTTAAAATGAATTTGGACCGCATTTGCAATGGAGCGTTTATTTGGATCTAAGTAATCTTCCGTATACGTTTGGTTCTCTGTAACTACCATTTTTTCGCGAAGCATATCAATACGCGGATCGGCTGCTCTTTCATCCTCATAATCCTCAGCAACAATATCCCCTTTTAATAAGCCAATTGCCGTTATATATTGCAGACAATGATCCCGGTCGGCGGGGTTATATAATGGACCTTTTTTATCAATTATCCGAATAGCCGACTCATGGGTTGAAATCGTAATATGATCAATTTCTTCTATGCGTTCTTTTACTTCTGGGTGTAGTTCTATGGCTGCCTCCGCTGCCGTTTGTGCATGAAACTCAGCCGGATAGGATACTTTAAATAGCACATTTTCCATAACATAGCTGTCAAGCTGCTGCTTCAATACGAGTTCTTGTTTATTGAATAACACGTCTTGAAAGCCCCATCCTGGTGCACTTAAAGCTGTTGGATAGCCCATTTCCCCTTTTACAGCCATCATTGCCAAACGAACTGCACGACTGGTTGCATCCCCAGCAGCCCATGATTTACGAGATCCCGTATTTGGTGCATGCCGATACGTACGTAAACTGGAGTTATCAATCCATGCATTGGATAACGCATTGATGATTTCTTGTTTCGTTCCTCCCAACATTTTAGCAACGACCGCTGTTGTAGCAATTTTAACAAAAAGTACATGATCGAGTCCAACACGGTTTAAACTGTTTTCTAGAGCTAAAACTCCTTGAATTTCATGTGCTTTAATCATCATTTCCAATACATCTTTCACTTTTAGTGGCTCTTTACCTTTCGAAAGGTTTTCTTGACTAATAAAGTCAGCTACTGCCAAAATTCCTCCCAAGTTATCCGATGGGTGTCCCCACTCAGCTGCAAGCCACGTATCATTGTAATCTAACCAGCGGATCATGGTTCCAATATTAAATGCACCTTGAACTGGATCCAACACATGTGAAGTACCCGGTACTCTTACCCCTTTTGGTACAATCGTTCCCGGAACAATCGGCCCGAGATGCTTCGTGCACTCTGGGTAATTTAAGGCTAATATTCCACAACCAATGGTGTCAATTAATACGTAATGTGCAGTAGACAATGCTTCCTCACTTGTAATCTCTTTATTCAGTACGTAATCAGCAATCTCCTCTAACAATACATCTGTTTTTCTCTCATCCGTTACTTGTACCATATTGATTCTCCTTTTATAGGTTTAATAGCTTTCTCCAATATAATTAACTCGAGGGCGGAAAATACGATTATTATTATGCTGTTCCATGACATGAGCGGCTAAGCCTGCTGTGCGGGCACTGAAGAATATCGGCGTATACAATTCAATTGGAATTCCCAGCATCCAGTACACAGGTGCTGCATAGTAGTCTAGGTTAGGGTATAATCCTTTCTCTTCACGCATGACTTTTTCTCCGGCTTCACACATTTCTAACAGAGAATGATCTCCTTTTTTATCACATAACTGCTTTAAAGACGCTTTCATTTCTAATGCACGCGGATCCATTTTCTTCATATAAACTCGATGACCAAAACCCATTATTTTCTCTTTATTTATCAGTTTTTTCTGAATTAATTCCTCAAACTCACCAGCTGACTTTACTGCATTTAACATATACATAACTGCTTCGTTTGCACCACCATGGAGGTTTCCTTTCAATGAAGCTACTCCACCAGTCAATGCTCCATAAATGTCAGAGTTTGTTGAAGCAATTACTCTAGCTGTAAATGTCGAGTTTGGCATTTCATGCTCGCTATACAAAAGTAATGAGCGATCAAAAATTTTAGCTTCAAATGGCTCTGGCTTTTTCTCAGTAATCATGTATAGAAAGTTAGCACTGTATGAAAGACTAGGATCAGGCTCGACAGCTTTTTTACCTTTTATCAGCCGATAGCTATTTACCGTAATGGCCGGCAGCTTTCCTAGCAGTTCATAAGCCCGAGTTTTATTCGCTTCTGTAGATCGACTGTCGATATCTTTGTCATTTCCAGAAAGCGCTGACAATCCTGTGCGCATGCCATCCATTGGATGTGTTGTTTCCGGTAGCAAACTTAAAATCTCCATTACATAGAAAGGGATGTCGTAATTTTTCTTCAGTTTTTCTTCCAGCGCAGATTTTTCTGAGTCATTTGGCAATCTCTCATCTAACAATAAATGCGCAACATCGATATAATCATTGCTTTTGGACAGATCTATTAAATCATGACCCCGAATAATGATTTTTTCTTGTTCTGTATCAAGAAAAGATATGGCTGTCTCCGCTGCAATTACACCTTCCAAACCAGGAACAAACTGCTGTTTCGTACTCATATGCATCCTCCTTATATAATTCAATAATTTCTTTATTTTCTATATAACTATTATAAAATTGAAATGAAGATTAGGAAAATATATAATTTTAATTAATAGCCATAATTTTTTTCAATATCAGAAATCTGTTCAAGGGGGGTGTTATTCAATGAGAATACAAGATTGGGAGATGTTAACGACATTATATGACACCGAAAATATTACAAAAGCTGCACAACGGCTATTTATATCCCAGCCCACGATCACTTCCAGATTAAAAAAACTAGAAAATCACTATGGCGTGCAGCTCGTTATTCGCAAGCAACGGGGGATTATCTTTACACCCGAAGGCGAAAAGTTGGCACTTCATGCGGAAAAAATGTTATCTGAACAAAGAAAGATTGAAGAAGAACTACATAATATGGGGGAACAAGTATCGGGAACCATTCGCGTTGGTGTTTCCAACTTTTTTGCCTTAAATAAAATGCCGAAGTTGCTTCGTCTATTTAAACAGAGTTATCCCAATGTCGAGTTTCAAGTAGTTACAGGTTGGAGTAGTGAGATGCATCGATTAATTCTCAATCATGATGTGCATATTGGTTTTATCAAGGGTGATTATCTTTGGAATGAAAACAAGTATTTGCTTTATGAAGAAGAAATATGCGTTGCAGCTCCATGGGAATTTGCTTGGGAAGATCTTCCTAGCCTACCAAGGGTTGATTATCATACCGATGAAAAAATGAAAAGTATTGTTGAGCAATGGTGGTACAGTAATTATAAACAAAATCCGAATATAAAGATTCATGTAAACCAGGTAGAGACTTGTAAAGAAATGGTTGTTAATGGCTTAGGCTATGCTATTATGGCTAATCTTGTTGTCCGTCCTTATCCAGAGCTAATCACGAAACCACTCCACCTTCCATCTGGAAAACCAATAACAAGGAAAACATGGATGTATTATCATAAAGAAACGTTACAGTTAAACATTATTAGAGCATTTGTACAGTTTATTCAAACACTAAATGTGAAAGCGTTGTAACCCTGCTTGAATCAGACTAATGAATGCTTATTTTAAACACTAATTTAAAGCAAAGATTCGAACCCTCCCCTAGCTGGAAGCTGGACAACCCTTTCCTTTTATTCCATCATAATAGTAAAGGAGATAATAGGAGGAGTGATTCAAATTGAAAATGAATGTAAATGGCAATACGTTAAAATTACTAACAGGGGATATTACGAAACAAACCACAGACGCTATTGTCAATGCCGCTAATGGTACATTAATGGGAGGCGGAGGTGTTGATGGAGCTATTCATAAAGCAGCTGGTAGTGAATTGCTATCAGCCTGCAAACAAGTACGGCAGGAAGAACTGCATGGCGACTACTTAGGTACTGGAGAAGCAGTTATTACTCCCGGGTTTCGGTTGCCGGCAAGCTATGTAATCCATACAGTTGGACCAATATGGGATAAAAACCATATAAAGCAAGATGAACAATTATCCAATTGCTATAAAAATGCTTTAGAACTTGCCAACAAACATAACTTAACAAGTATTTCTTTCCCTTCCATTTCTACTGGTATTTACCGCTTTCCGATTGATAGAGCAGCAAAGATTGCGTTAACCACAATTAAAACTTATTTAGAACAACATAAATTTGGATATGTTGCCATGGTTTTATTTTCCAATAAAGATTATCAAACCTATGAACAAGCACTTAAAACGTTGCAAAATCGTCAATAGCTCTCTGCTGCACCTCCTTCTTTAAGGAGGTCAACTCTTTTCATTACACACTTATAACCTCTATTAAACCTAAGGTGATAACTTACTCCTTCATATCTTAGTTTATATTTTCCTTCAAAAATCGCATGACTATACCAAATCAACATTCTCATTGAAACTAGCTCCTTTCCCATTTTTACCCTTCTTTTACTATGTATAGGAAAATTTGGGATTGGCATGATAAGAAAGAAAAAACGAAATGAATGGAGAATTAAAATGAGTAATCATGAAAATCAACAGGTTGGCACATGGTGTATTATAAGCATTGCATCGATCCCGCTTGTCATGACATTAGGAAATTCCATGTTAATTCCCGTACTGCCTATTTTTGAAAGTAAGGTAGGGATTACTTCCTTCCAATCAAGCATGATTATTACAAGCTACTCGCTTGCCGCGATCTTTCTGATTCCGGTTGCTGGTTATTTGTCTGACCGATTTGGGAGAAAGATGGTTATCATGCCTAGTCTAATATTAGCCTTTATTGGTGGTCTAATAGCTGGGTTTGCTTCCTGGAAAGCGTCTGATCCCTTCGTTTGGATAATTATTGGACGGGTACTGCAAGGCATTGGTGCAGCAGGTGCGTTTCCAATTATTATTCCGTTAGTCGGTGATCTTTTTAAGGATGATGATACAAAGACTAGTGCCTGTTTAGGAATAGTTGAAACATCGAATACATTTGGGAAAGTATTAAGCCCGATCTTAGGAGCATTATTTGCTTCATTTCTATGGTATATTCCCTTTTTTTCAATTTCATTTTTTAGTTTAATCTCCATTGTGCTTATCTATTTTTTTATAAAAGTTCCCAAACAGGAAGAAGAGCCACTTCCATTTCGCCAGTTTTTCGAGAAAACAAAAGAGACATTTAAAATAGAAGGAAAATGGCTCTATATCGTTTTTCTAGTTGGCGTTCATTTAATGTTAATTTTATTTGGTGTTTTGTTTTTCCTGTCCGATATTTTTGAAAAGCAGCATGGACTATATGGAGTTACAAAGGGATTTGTTTTAGCCATTCCCCTATTTGGTCTTTGTGTTTCCTCTTATATAACAGGGAAAAAAATTAAAGGTGATTTAATAAAAATGAAGCGTGTCTTACTCTCAGGCTTAATTATCACCTCTGTAAGCATTACCTTTGTTGGCTTTTTTAGTGAACGTTTAATTCTTTTATTAATCGTTACATCTTGTTTAGGTATTGCTGTTGGCGCTATTTTGCCTACGTTAGATGCCATGATTACTCAAGGAATTGATAAGGAAGAACGTGGCACAGTAACGGCTTTTTACAGTGCTTCCAGGTTTATTGGTGTAGCTTTTGGACCGCCATTGATTTCTATTGTTATGAAAAACTATCTAAATATTAGCTATATTACCATGGGTGCCATTAGCTTGTTACTGTTGTATTTCGTGTGGAATTTTATTAATGCAGATGAACATGCGGTTGCAGAGAGTGGATAATTTCTGTGTGGTAAATGCGACTGTTCAACTTTAAAACCTAAAATAAGCTTTTTTTGCAGTAATATACGTTTCTCTCTCTCAACTGCGGAGATGAGCTAATTCGACTTTGCGCTTGTCTCTCTCAACTTCGGGGCGAACTGTTGTGACTTTGCGCTTGTCTCTCTCAACTTCGGGGCGAACTGTTGTGACTTTGCGATGGTCTCTCCCGACTTCGAGGGCGAACTGTTGCGAATTTACGATGGTCTCTCCTGACTTTGGGGCCAACTGTTGCGACTTAAGCAATGGTCTCCCGCCTTTGGGGCCAACTGTTGCGACTTAAGCAATGGTCTCCCGCCTTTGGGGCGAACTGTTGCGACTTAAGCAATGGTCTCCCGCCTTTGGGGCGAACTGTTGCAACTTTGCGATGGTCTCTTGATTTAGTCTTCAAGTCCTTCCCTCTTCTAATCGGGCAGGTAATGTCACGCTCTAGTTTACCACATAGTTATTTGAAATTTTCCGAAAGAAGTTAAATACGCTGGTCTTTTAAATTTTATACATAAAGTATGAGAAATGGAACACGCTATAAAAAAGTAAACAAGAGTTTAATGGTTATATAAATCAAATCATTTTCTTTAGTCTTTATTGTTTTACGGGATACCCATGTCAAAATTTATCGTTAGGAGCAGTAAAGTGACAGTTGAACAAGGATTGGAACTATCAGAAAAAGCAGCATTAAAATTAATGGAAGCTAACCAAATGCTAACAGATGCAGTCATTCATGCATTTCTCTTCACATGGCAATGGTGGTTAGGTATCATCTTATTTATACTTCCTTGGTTACTATGGATTTTATTTAGACCTAAAAAAAGTACAGGTCGACTACTTGGTAGTGCCTTTCTTACCATGACTCTATCATTGTTAATCGATCTTATTGCACAATCATATGGTTTTTGGTCGTATCCAATGAAATTTTCGCCAATATCACCAATATTGTTTCTCCCATATCATTTAGCACTAGTTCCAGTTGCTATAATGTTTGTCTTACAAATAAAGCCCCAGGCAAACCCCTTCTTAAAAGGAAGTATTTTTGCTGCTTTTGCAGCATTTGGGGGGATGAACTTGTTCAAAGCTATAGGTTTTTACAACCCTAAAAATTGGTCAACATTGTATGATTTTTTCATTTTTTTATTCCTATTCCTCTGTTCTTATTGGTTATTTAACATCAAAGGGTATGAAAAAATAAACCAAGGGGAGTAACTACAACCCTTGGTCCTTTATCATGAATTTTAGCTTTTTACCTGATGTTTTTCCTTCACTTCTAAACGACGACGATGGAGAATCGGTTCGGTATAGCCATTTGGCTGTTCTTTTCCTTTAAAAACTAAATCACAAGCAGCTTTGAAAGCAATCGATTTATCATAATTATCAGCCATTGGACGATAAACAGGATCATTTTCATTTTGCTTATCAACTACTTTAGCCATACGCTTTAATGTTTCAAGCAGCTGCTCCTTACTGCAAATGCCATGATATAGCCAATTTGTAAGCATTTGACTGGAAATTCTTAATGTTGCCCGATCTTCCATCAATGCTATATTATTGATATCTGGCACTTTAGAGCAACCTACTCCTTGATCGATCCAGCGCACGACATAACCTAATAATGTTTGTGCACTATTATCAAGTTCTTCCTGAATTTCTTCAGCTGTCCAATTGGTATTTATAGCAACTGGTATTTGTAAAATCTCATCTTGATAGGTTTCGTTTTCTTTTGCCAGATGATCCTGCACTTTTCTGACATCCACCTCATGATAATGTAGTGCATGCAAGATAGCTGCCGTTGGCGAAGGTACCCATGCTGTATTTCCACCTGCTTGTAGATGCCCGATTTTTTGCTCCAGCATAGCTTTCATTAGGTCAGGCATTGCCCACATTCCTTTTCCAATTTGTGCCTTTCCTTTTAAGCCAGTATCCAAACCAACACGGACATTATTTTTTTCATATGCATGCAGCCAAACAGATGATTTCATTTCCCCTTTTCGAATCATTGGACCTGCTTCCATTGAAGTGTGAATTTCATCACCTGTACGATCTAAAAAGCCTGTATTTATAAATACAATTCTTTCCTTTACTTGATAAATACAATTTTTTAAATTTAGGCTTGTTCTCCGTTCTTCGTCCATGACCCCAATTTTAATTGTATATCGTTCCATTTCCAGCATATCTTCTACACGATTAAATAATTCATTTGCAAAGGCTACTTCTTTTGAACCATGCATTTTTGGCTTTACAATATAAATAGAACCTTTTTGCGAGTTTTTATATCGACTATTACCTAACAAATCGTGCTTAGCCATCAAACTCGTAAATACACAATCCATGATACCCTCAGGAATTTCTTCACTATTTTCATCTAAAATTACGTTGGTCATCATTAAATGCCCAACATTTCTCACAAACATTAAAACTCGACCTGGTAAAGTAAATTCATCATCCTTTGGACTTAAATACGTACGGTCAGAATGTAATACACGAGTCATTTCTTTATCGTTCTTTACAAAAGTAGCTGTTAAATCTCCTTTATTTAATCCTAGCCAATTTCGATAGACAAGTGTTTTATCTTCTGCATCCACAGCTGCAACAGAATCTTCACAGTCCATAATCGTGGTTGTTGCAGCTTCTAGTAAAACATCCTTCACTCCTGCTTTATCTTGTGCACCAATTGGATCATTGCGATCAAGTTGAATTTCAAAATGCAATCCGTTATTACGAAACAGGACAGCTGCTGGTGCTTCTTTCGTACCTTGGTAACCAACAAATTTAGAAGCATCCTTGAGCTTTGTCGTTTCGTCATTCTTTAGTTTTACCTTTAGGTTTCCATTCTCAACGACATACTTGGTAACATCAACATGTGAACCTCTTTTTAGCGGAATATGCTGATTTAGAAAATCCTTTGCAAATGCAATTACTTTTTCACCACGTAATGGGTTATACGAACTCCCTTTTTCTGCTCCATTTTCTTCACTTATTACATCGGAGCCATATAATGCATCATAAAGCGAACCCCATCGTGCATTCGCAGCATTAATGGCATAACGAGCGTTATCGATTGGCACGACAAGCTGTGGTCCAGCTTGGGCAGTAATTGCATCATCAACATTTTCTGTTGTTATCGAAAAGTCCTTTACCTCCGGCTCTAAATAACCGATCTCCTTTAGAAATTCCTTATACTCATTTGCATCAAAGTTGTTATGATCACGATACCATGCATCTATTTTCTTTTGAATTTCTTCACGCTCTTGAAGTAGTGCTTTATTTTTGGGAGACAGATCCGTGATTAGTTTTCCCAAATCCAGCCAAAACTTTTCCTTATCAAGACCCGTCTCAGGTATTGCTTCTTTATTCACAAAATCATAAAGCTGTTCAGCAATTTGTAAATTTCCTACTGATACATAATTTGTCAATGTTGACTCCTCCTCTATACTCCCTTTCCTCCATTGTAATAGTAACCCCCTTTAAACAAAAATATATGTTTTGCATAGTGATTATTCCTTTTAGCTATAAGTTCCAGTATAATGAAGTACAAAAGGTAAATGTTTCTGCGGAAAGGGTGTCTATCGTGGATATTCGCCAAGTAGAGTATTTTGTAGAAGTTTCCAAACAAAAAAATTTCACAAAAGCAGCCGCTGAGCTTCATATCTCTCAGCCCTCATTGAGTAAAACAATAAAAAACTTAGAAACTGAACTTGGAGTTTTATTGTTTTATCGCGGAGGTAAGCAAATTGATCTCACCGATGCCGGGAAAGCATTTTTAATTAATGCTCGTCAATTTCTTGATGCCTATAATAATTTAACTTCTGAATTAGATGATGTGATGCATTTAAAAAAGGGAGAAATTAAAATCGGCATTCCTCCAATTATTGGTGCTACATTCTTTTCAAAATTGATTAGCAAATACAAAGAAGCATATCCAAATTTTAATATTGAATTAAATGAAGTTGGCAGTAATACAATTAAGCAGGGCATTCATAGTGGTGATCTTGATATTGGATTAATCTGTAATATCCCTGTGCAAAAGAAAAATTTTGAAATTATTAAATTGTTAAACGATCCATTAAAGCTTGTCGTACAAAAGGATCATCCATTAGCTAAGAGAACGACTATTGAATTTAGAGATTTGGAAAACCAGCCGTTTGTCCTATATCAACAAGATTTTTCTCTCTACGATAGAATTGTTGAAGCTTGTAGAAAACACGGCTTTGAACCAAATATTGTATGTAAAAGCTCACAAAGAGACTTTATGATTGAAATGGTAGAAGCAAAATTAGGAGTGGCACTGTTACCAAGTAAAATTTGCCAGCAACTTACGCATCATGATGTGATTGCCATTTCGTTTAAACAACCAGCGGTACATCTTGAACTGGCAATGATATGGAAGAAAAACAAATACTTACCTTATTCAGTACGCGCGTTTATTAATATGTCAGAAGCTTATCGTGTTGATTAAAATCAAAAACGTTCATTCGTTGATTTATAAAATCAACGAATGAACGTTTAATAAGTTTTAAGCCTTTGTATTGGTTAAATGAGTGATTCTTTTTTAAATCTTGAGGCCCAATTGCGTACTTCAATGGCTTGATTTATAAGATTATCTGTTACTTTGTTTAGTCTTGAAGTAAACGACTATATTGACTAAGCTAATTCCAACGACCCCTAAACATATAAAAAAGGAAACAGTATCTCCACTTAAGTTAAGCTCATCCGTAATAATTGCATCGTAAAACATAAGCTGTACAGAAGCAATGATTAATAGTATGGATAAGCTAAAAATAGTAAATGCATTTATATATTTCTTGGAACGCTCAAATAGCAATAAGCTTAATAAGATAATGGTAGCAGCTAAAAATGTTATAAAAATAGGCCTTAATAAGGTAAATGTCCCGAATTGTTCAAATCCTTCATACGTGTACATTTTTTCTCCTTTTTATTATTATTGATAAACTATTAGTTTACATGCCAAAAACAATATAACTGCTTTAAGCACTAGCCACTTCTTGCTCAACTATTCCAATTCTAAAACTATTCATTTACATATTCTTCACATTTTTCCCATCATACGTTGTAATCAGTCTCTGTCCTCCTCTTCAATCGAATATTTTCTTTTAGTATAGTAAATATCCCTGTCAAAGTCTAAGCATGAAACTACTTCAAACTCCTCCTTGCATTTCCGCTAGTTTTTACTTCCATAAATGAACTTTCATTTAAGGATGCTTTTTCCATAAATGAGGGTAATTTCAATGTTCTTGAAATGCTACAGTATATTTTATCAAAGCTTTCTTTTTCAGGCCTAACGAATTGGGCATTTTTCCAAGTTCGTAGCTATAACTTCTGAAGTTAGGATCTATGGCATCTTAGATTTAGGATAAAATGAAATCTAATTTTCTATAATGCTTTATACAACCAGATTTTTAATATATTTTTAGAATATATATTTTTACTTGTCCTTATGAATAAAGGACTATTCAAAGTCATAGCCTTATATAGTGATGTCTTATTAAGGAGGAATAGAAGCATGAATGGACAGACGCCATCATCTTTTGTTAGCCATTTTGATCCTTATATCTATCAAGCCTTACAGTCCATTACAGGTTCACAATTAATTATACAAACAACAAAAGGAAGCGTTACTGGTAAGCTAAAAACGGTAATGCCAGATCATGTTGTGATGAAATCAGGTGGCTCTTCTTTCTTTATTCGTACACAACAAATCGTTTGGTTTATTCCTAAAGCATAGAAGGAGGGTGTACCATTGTTTAAGCGTGAAAATCGAATGGCAATTGAACTTCCTGTACCAGAACACGGTGACCCTAACGCAGCAGCTGCTGTACAAGAGTTATTAGGCGGTAAGTATGGCGAAATGTCAACATTAAATAATTATATGTTTCAATCCTTTAATTTTCGGCAAAAAAATAAGCTCAAACCGTTTTATGATTTAGTAGCCAGCATTACAGCTGAAGAATTCGGGCACGTTGAACTCGTCTCCAACACGATCAATCTTTTATCTAAAGGAAATACATTTTACACAGGTGATCCAGATACTACACCACTTCGTACGGGAAAGGATAGTCGTAATACCTACCATTTTATTGTTACTGCACAAACTGCTTTAGCCGGGGATTCAATGGGACGTGCTTGGACAGGAGACAATGTATTTAACAGTGGCAATCTTGTTTTGGACTTACTGCATAATTTCTTTCTGGAAATTGGGGCACGTACCCATAAAATGCGCGTCTATGAAATGACGGAACATGAAACGGCCAGAGAAATGATTGGATATTTATTAGTTCGGGGCGGTACACATATTTTGGCATTTGCAAAAGCTTTAGAAATTGCAACAGGAGTAAATGTAGAAAAAATGGTCCCCGTTCCTGATTTATCTAATACGAAGTTTGACCATGCCCTGAAATTTGAACAGCAAGGGTTAGCCAACGTACTATATACTTGGAACGATGTTGGCGATTACACAGATATCCGACAAATATGGAAAGGAACGAATCCGGAAAATGGAGAAAAATTAGTTGTTAAAGAAGGAGCACCAAAAGGAGCACCAATTCCAAATTTAGATGCCTTACCTGAGGAGTTTGCACCGGGGATTGATAAAGATGATTATAAAAAGATCGCCAAACGCTTAATGGAAAACCTATAACATATAACGGAAAATCAACCTATTATTAAAATAAACAAGAGATGTAATTAGAAAAACTTGGCTTGTCGCCAAGTCTTTAGCGAAAGCTATCATTTTTCTTATACGATAAAGTGAAACTTCATTCCGTGGAATGCTTTTTACACGGAATGTTAGTACCTTAATGGTATGACCTAAAGGCCCTTGAACCAATCGGGCATTTAGGTGCCGTTTTATCCCACTTTGACCTTTTGTATCAACTCAAGATTTTAAAGTGGGAGTCTTACGGCACCTTACATGCGGGATAAACCCTAAAATTTTATACTTTCCTATAGTAGAACAAAAGCTGAAAGCATTTGATAAGCGACGGACAAACTGAGAAAAAGAAGTGAGACAATCTCAAGTGGCTTAGCGCTGGAGCTAATATGGCTAATATTAATTACAAAAATTATCTCATTGATAATCTCGTAGCCAAAAACAAATAATAGTATATACAATTTTATTTAGCGGTATGTACATTGATTGTAAAACCTCGTTTCTTTTATTTTATCCGTATGAAAATATTCTTAAATCAATCCTTATCCCTATTTATCCACAAACAAAATAACCACGGAAAATCTCCGTGGTTATTTTTCAGCTGAAGGTATTATTATGTTATTTCTATATTTAAACTAGGTGGAATCGAATAATGGACTAATATTCCAATTGATCGCAAATTTATCTGGAACTAAATTTTTGGCAATGTCGTATCAACTTTTACTGGTAATCCTGTTTCTAGCGATTTTTGAGCAGCAACAGCTACTCGTTGAGCCATAATTACGTCTTCCCCAGTAGCTAAAAGCGGACCATCATTTAGTAATGCATCAATAAAGAAACGCATTTCAGCAATATAAGCCTCTCTATAACGTTCTGTAAAGATTGGTAGTGGTTTTTTTAAGCTCGTATCTTCCTTACTGTAATATTCGACTGTGGAATTGTTAACATTATCCGCTTTGAGCATTCCCTCTGATCCGAATACTTCAACACGCTGATCGTACCCATACACCGCTCTACGACTATTGTCAATTAACCCAAATGTGCCATTTTCAAATTGCAAAACAATTGCAATCGTATCGACGTCATTTATTTCTTGAAGCGTTGGATCAATTAAGGTTCCACCTTTAGCATAAACTTCGGTAACATTGCTGTCCATCATATAACGGACCATATCAAAGTCATGCATGGTGAAATCGAATAGTAATCCACCAATACGTTTAATCAAGTCATGTGGAAGTAAATCTGGGTCGCGAGAGGTAATTTTCACAATTTGCGGATCTCCAATTTTACCAGCTCTAACTTTTTCAAACACGTCACGGAATTGTCTGTCGATCCGACGGTTGAAGCCTATTTGTAATTTTACCCCATTTTCTTTCACCGCTCTTAACACATTAAGACTAGCTTCTTCATTTACGTCCATGCTCAGTGGTTTCTCACAGAAAATATGTTTTCCTGCTTTTGCTGCGGCGGTAACAATTTCTTCGTGACTGTCTGTAGATGCAAATACAAATACCGCTTCAATATCTTTGTCTTCCAATAATTCATGATAATCTTTGTACGTATTCGTAATTCCCAGTTCATGTAATTCGTCTTTGACATGGTCAATAAATAGTTCTGCTACTCCTAAAATGTTAACTTCAGGAATGGTTATAATATTTCGGATGTGCATCATCCCAACACGTCCTGCACCAATTACTCCACAATTCATCTTTTTCAAACTATATTCCTCCTCAGTCTAAAGCAATGTTGACAATTTCACCAGTTTCTGCGGACTCTTTGCAGGCCTTGGCAATCTGTAATGCTTTTACTCCATCTTCTACAGAGATATCTGATTGACGATTAGCTTTAACATTTTTAATAAAGTCTTTTAATTCAGTAATAAAAGCTTGTTCAAACCTTTCAGAAAAGCTTTGCATGCTTGGACGTATAACTCCAGCATCGGTAAACAACGTTACAAAATCTTTTTCCGGTTCTTGAGCGATTCGAATCCAACCATGAGAGCCCATAATTTCCATTTCTACTTGGTTGCCATGTGCTGCATGGCGTCCGCCAATTAAAGTAGCTACCATGCCATTATCAAATTTCAACGTTGCTACTCCCGTCTCAAATTCGCCAATTTCTTTTAGTTGTGGTGCGGCAATATTATTACCTAATGACCATGTTTGTACTGGGTCCATTCCTGTATACCAGCGGATTAGATCAATATCATGAATACACATATCTACAAAGATACCACCGCTATCGTTATCTGTTGCAAATTTAGTGAAGCTTTCCATTCCAGAAATTGGATCAATGCCATAAGCACGAATATAAATGATATCGCCAATCTGTTTATTATCCACTAATTCTTTCGCATGTTGATAAGACTCATCAAAGCGACGCATAAAGCCTAGCTGAAAAACTTTATCCGGATGTGCTTTAATATGCTCAGCCATTTCTTTTACTTCCGGCATATCCAATCCTAATGGCTTTTCACAAAAAACATGCTTGCCAGCATCTAATGCATATTTCGTCATCTCCGGATGGAAGCCAGTTGGAGCTACTATGACAACTGCATCGATATCTTCTTTGTCAATCATTTCTTTATAATTTTGGTATGTGTTAACGCCAAAATTTTCTTTCGCATAATCTAGTTGAGATTGATCCAAAGCACAAACAGCCAATACATTTGCATCACTAATTAAATTTACTAAATGATCAGCATGAACCATACCTAAGCGACCTAAACCAATGACGCCAACGTTAACTTTTTCCATGAAAGACACTCCTTCTCTATGTGAGTTTTAATATTAAATTAAACTTGATCATTCAAGATTGATTACTTAAGAAGCATTGCTGTTAAAAAATCCTTCAATTTCTTCTAATGTTTTTCCTTTCGTTTCAGGAATCATTGTGGATACGATAATGACCCCGATTATTGCACATGCGGCAAAAGCATAGAAGGTTGTATTAATACCGATACTTTCAACCAACACTGGAAAGAAAAGTCCTACGCAGAAGTTAGCAATCCATAATACAAATACTGCAATTCCAGAAAAGGAGCCTCGATATTTTGCTGGGAAAATTTCTGAAATTAAGATCCAAGTTACAGGACCAACAGCACCCTGGAAAGCAAAAATATAAATAAAAATTAAAATCATGATCACATATGGTGCATAGCTTTGACCGGTTAAAATACCAGATAATACACCTACCAGGATTAAAGAAGTTGCGCAAATCAATAAACCAGTGTTTTCTAATTTTTTACGACCCATTTTATCTACAATGCTCATTCCTACTATTGAAGCAACAACAGACATCACACCATTTAACACATTAAAGATTAGTGAAGCACTTTCACCAAATCCATACGTATGAAGAACTTCTGCACCGTAGTACATAATGGAATTAATACCGGCAAATTGTTGAATTACTCCTAGAAGACAGCCAATAATAAGAACTTTTAACGCCCATCCAGGAATTTTCCCTTTCGCCTGCGTTTTTTCCTTCGCATCGTCTTCTAACTGCTTTAATTTTTCAATCTCATCAGCCTGTTCTTGATCCTCTTGGTAAATTGATTTTATGATTTCAATAGCCTGTTGTAATTTTCCATTTTTCACTAGCCATTTTGGTGACTCAAACACCTTTGTCATCCCAATAATCATAATTAAAGCTGGAACAATAGCAAGTCCCATCATTACTTTCCAGATCTCGACATTTTCCATAAACATATTGCCCAGAATTGCATTAAGTAAAAAAGCAAGGAATTGTCCGCCTACAATCATAACTTGGTTTAAACCAACCATTTTCCCACGTTTACTAGCAGAGGATATTTCCCCAAGATACAATGGAATTACTGCGGAAGCGGATCCTACAGCTAAGCCTAAAAAGAAACGTGCAGAAACTAGCATAGTAAAGCTTGTGGAAACTCCACAACCTAAAGCACCGACCAAGAAAATCCAGGCAATCATACGCAATGTTTTTTTTCGACCAATCCGGTCACTTATGCTTCCGCCAAATACAGCACCAAATGCCGCCGACAAAGTAACAGCAGAAGAGATCATACCTTTTTGCAAAGCATCAATGCCTAAGTCTTTTTCTATAAAGGTTAATGCTCCATTAACTACCCCTGTATTGTAACCAAATAGCAACCCGCCGATAGTAACAATAAGAGCGACTGTCATTAAATTCGTCTTTGATATTGTTTTCGACAATATATCCACCTCTTCCTCTTAATGCTCAACATTTCACATTTTAGCTTAGAATAGACCGTTAAAAATCTTTTTTTACTGAAACTGCTTTTCCCGTCGCAAAAGATTCAGCAGCTGCCTGGGCAATTTTCACCGCCATAATACCATCTGTTATGGTGCAGGCAATGGGTGCGTTAGTTAGAATAGAGTCAGCAAAATATTCCATTTCCGTCGCATAAGACTGTTTATACCTCTCTAAAAAGAAGTACATTGGCTTTTCTAATTGGACTCCCTGTCTAGCAGAAAAAGTAATATTATGATTTAGATGATTTGTATTATGCAACATTCCTTCTGAACCAAAAACTTCTAATCTTTGATCATAGCCATAAACGGCTTGTCGGCTGTTATCAATAACACCAATTGAATTGTTTTCAAATTTTAAAGATATAATTGCTGTATCGATATCTCCATATTTAGATATTTCAGGATTAATTAAAGTAGCACCATTTACATAAACTTCTTCTACTTCACCAAACATGTAACGAGCCATATCAAAATCATGGATAGCCATATCCATAAAGATTCCACCTGAATTTTTTACATATTCAATTGGCGGCACTTCTGGGTCCCTTGAAGTTATTTTCAAAATTTGCGGTTTACCGATTTTTTCTATTTGATTACGGATATTCAAAAAGTCATCATCAAAACGGCGATTAAACCCTAATTGAAAAATAATATCATGTTGTTGTACTTCATGATAAGCTTCCATAATTGCGTGTAAATCAAATCCGATCGGCTTCTCACATAAAATATGCTTTTCGGCTTTTGCTGCCTCCATGATCATTTCTGGATGAAGATTCGTTGGCGTACCGATTAAAACAGCATCCACTCCTTGGTCTTGCAAAATTTCATGATAATCTTGAACATATGTGATTTCCGGATATTTTTTGTTAAAATCACCTATTGGCTTTATATCACAAACATATTTAACCGTATATCTATTATTTCGTAATAAATTTTGCAAATGAACATTACCGATTCTTCCAAAACCAATAATTCCAATATTTATTTTTTGCATTTGCTAATTCCTCCTTTCCTATATTCCATTCATGTTTTTCTTTTCACCAATTACTTCTTCGTACTCTCTTTTAATTATCACCAACTCAAACCTAAATATAAAATGATTTGTTGTAGATTACAAGTACATTTTAACCTCTTGTTGGTAATATATCAATCCTTTTTTTGAAATTAATATCACATTTTTGATTCATTTTGATTAAATGTTTGTTGTTTGTTGTAATTTTTTTGGTTTTTTTATTGACTAATCCGCTAAATTATACTATTATCTTTTTGTAAACGTTATCTATATATGCGGCTTCAACTATGAATTATTTGGAGGGAACATGATGAGTAAACTAAAAATGAGTATCATTGGACTAGGGCGCATGGGGATGGAACATGCAAAAAATATTGCTGCTTTAAGCAATCAACTTGAACCCGTTGCTGCTTGTGCATTAGATGATGAGCAACTTGCTACTGCAAAGGAGCTAGGTTTTAAAAACACGTATAAGGATTACAAAAAAATGTTAGATGAAGAAGATATGGATGCTATCGTTGTTGCTTCCCCAACAGATCTTCATACGGAAATGTGCCAGTATATTCTAAAGCATCCAAAAAAGATACATATCTTCTGTGAGAAACCTTTAGATACAAATGTAACCGACGAAACAGAAAGCTTAAAAGTTTATCATCTAGTAAAAGATGCCGATATTAAATTCCAAGTAGGATTTAATCGCCGCATGGACAAACAATATCGAGCCGCTTATAACCAAATTCAAGAAGGTAAAATTGGAGATCCACAAATTTTAAAAATTACTTCTCGTGATCCGTTTGTTATTCCTATTGATCTAATCAAACGAATTGGTGGCCTGTTAGTTGACTTCACGATGCATGATTTTGATATGGCTCGTTATATGATGGACAGCAATATTAAAGAAGTGTATGCAAAAGGTGGTATATTGATTGAACCAGAATTAAAAACGGTGGATGATATTGACACATTGGCGTTAGTACTTGAATTTGAAAATGGTGCTTTCGGTCTAATCGACAATAGCCGTCAAGCTGTTTATGGATATGATGTGCGAGTAGAAGTTTTTGGTTCAGAAGGAATGTTAAAAGTAGAAAATGTCAACGAATCTACTGTAGAATATTACAACAAAGATAGCCAAAGCAATAAAAATCCATTACCAATTTTTATGGATCGTTATGAACATGCATATATTTCTGAATTAGAACAATTCATTGATTCGATTGTTAACAACAAACCAGTAGTATGCTCGATTGAAGATGTTATTTTGGCACAACGCGCCGCTGCTGCCGGCTTAGAATCATTAAAAACTGGAAAACCAATTCAAATCAACAACCAACTATAAAAAGGCAGGAAAAAGTGAACTTTACCCTTACAGTTTAAGAGAAAATGGTAAAATATCCTCTAATGTTTGAAAACTACTCGTATAAAGGACATAACTAAAACGTGTCACTTATACGGGTTTTTTACTTTAAATAGGATCTTTCATTTACTTTCATTTACCTAACGATTTTTGCAAAATGGTGAAAAGTATCTTAACAAAAACTATAGTCGAAAATTATAAAGATACCTCGTTACTCCATATTTCGTTTCATATCTAGATAGCTTAGTACCACGCTGACTTACAGAGTCCTAATAATATATTTTGCGATTAAAACCCTATACGGTATAAATTAAATGAAGGTTTTTCCATACAGGTATGGCTCGGCTAAAAGCCGAAAAATCTTGCAGAGCATACGGGTAGACTCTCTATAAGTCTCCATGTAAAAATTGGATTCAGAAATGTAGTAATCAATGAATAGAAAAGAACTTAATCGGTGAATTATTTAAATTCACCGATTTATTAAAATGATTGAAGATATTTTTTGTTTATTTTCGAGTATATGCTTTTTTATATTGTATAAATTCGTCTTCTGTACAATTCACAAAATGTCCTGGAGCTATTTCTCTCATTTTTACTTCTTCTCCTGCATCATGATGTAAACTTGGATCATATGTCTTACGCACACGGGTACGTTCATAATCAGGATCAGGAAGAGGAATTGCAGAAAGTAAGGACTGTGTGTAGGGATGTAACGGACTATGATACAAATCTTCCGCAGGCGCAAGTTCCACCAATTTACCTTGGTACATAACACCAATACGATCACTTATATATTTAACCATGGAAAGATCATGAGCAATAAATAGGTAGGTTAATTGTTTTTCTTTTTGTAATTTTTTTAGTAAATTAACCACTTGAGCTTGAATCGATACATCTAACGCCGATATTGGTTCATCTGCAATAATAAATTCAGGTTCTACTGCTAATGCTCTTGCAATTCCTATTCTTTGTCTTTGACCTCCGGAAAATTCATGCGGAAAGCGATTTGCATGTTCACGATTTAAGCCAACCGTTTCTAAAAGTGAATAGACCTTTTCCATCCGCTCTTTACTTGACTTGGCAAGCCCATGGATATCAATACCTTCTGCAATTATATCCGATATCTTCATTCTAGGATTTAAAGATGCATAAGGATCTTGAAAAATCATCTGCATCTTTCGATTAAATGATTTAAGCTGGGATTTAGATTTTTTCCCATGAACGTTTTCCCCTTTGTAAAGCACTTTCCCAGCTGTTGCATTATATAAGCGAATCATGGTTCTGCCAGTTGTTGACTTTCCACATCCTGATTCCCCGACAAGCCCCAGTGTCTCTCCTTTGTAAATATCAAATGTAATACCATCGACAGCACGAACTTCTTTCGGCTTTCCAATATTAAAATACTGCTTTAAATTCTTTACTTCAATTAATTTTTCTAATTCTTCCATGCCATTCTCCCCTCATTAACGAACTAATTTTTTTTCTAAAAATCTATTCATTCTTTCTTTGATAACCAAAGGGGGCTCTATTTTAGGTGCATTAGGGTGTAATAACCATGTAGCAGCATAATGGGTATCTGATATTTTAAACATCGGTGGCTCTTCTTCAAAATCAATTTTCATTGCATAGTTATTTCTAGGAGCAAACGCATCGCCCTTTGGTGGATTCAGCATATCCGGAGGTGTCCCTGGAATGACATACAGTTCTTCCTCCTTCGTATCCAGATTAGGCATGGAGCTAATTAACCCCCAAGTGTAGGGATGCTGCGGATTATAATATATTTCATCTACTGTACCAATTTCCACAATTTTTCCTCCATACATAACTGCTACTCGATCTGCAACATTTGCAACAATACCGAGATCATGTGTAATAAAAATAATCGAAGTCTCAAAGCGCTGTTGCAGTTCTTTCATTAAATCTAAGATTTGTCCTTGTATCGTAACATCTAAAGCCGTAGTCGGTTCATCCGCAATCAGTACTTTTGGAGCACAAGCAAGTGCAATAGCTATGACAACCCGCTGCCTCATTCCTCCAGAAAATTGATGCGGGTATTGTTTCATGCGTATTTCCGGTTGGGGAATACCTACTAACTCTAATAGCTGTAGCATACGTTCTTTTGCTTCTGTCTTGCTCAGCTTACGATGCTTAAATAGTGGCTCCATGATCTGTTTACCAATCGTCATTGTCGGATTAAGAGACGTCATTGGATCTTGAAAAATCATTGAAATGTCTTTTCCTCGTATTTTTTGCATTTGTTTTTCTGATGCTTTCACAATATCTGTATCATTAAATATGATTTCTCCAGCTTTTATTTCTGAATTTCTTTGTGGCAACAATTGCATGATAGATTTGATTGTTACTGATTTACCGGAGCCTGATTCTCCTACAATAGCAAGAGTCTCCCCTTCATATAAATCGAAATGAACGCCCCTGACCGCTTGCACTTCTCCTGCAAACGTATGGAACGATACATGGAGATCCTTAACTTGTAATATTTTTTTCATATAAACACCTCAAAATATTTAATATTAATCACGCATCTTGGGATCGAACGCATCACGCAGCCCGTCACCAATTAAATTACACGTTATTAAAATAATACAAATAACAATACATGGAATTATCATTAAATGAGGTAAGAATTGAAATGTTTTATATCCGTCCTCAATTAGTGTACCAAGTGAGGCTTCAGGTGCTTGTAAGCCAATTCCAATAAAGCTTAAAAAAGTTTCAAAAAAAATAGCGCTTGGAATGGTGAACATTGTATTAATAATGATAACCCCTGATAGATTTGGTAATAAATGCTTAAACAGCAGTCTGTTATTTTTAGCCCCCAATGTTCTTGCAGCAAGTACGAATTCCTGATTTTTCAACTTTAATACTTGTCCTCTTACAACTCTTGCCATTCCGATCCAACCTGTTATTACCATAGCGATAGTGATTGAGAGTACCCCCGGATCTAAGATTAACATCATTAATATAACAACGATTAAATTAGGAATTCCTGACATTACTTCTAGTATTCGTTGCATTACATTATCCACTCTGCCGCCCTTAAAACCTGAAACTAAACCGTATATTACACCTATCAGCATATCAATAATTGCTGCTAAAAAAGCGATATATAAGGAAATTCTTGTCCCCAACCAAGTCCGAGTAAACAAATCACGGCCAAGACCGTCTGTCCCAAACCAGTAATATTCATCAATATGAAGATCTTTATATTTATTTGTCTCTACACCACCGATTTCCTGACTACCATCAAATATTCCCCAATCCTCTAATAAGGGAATTCTTGGAGGTAGATTAGCTCTGGTAACATTTTGTTCATAACCATCAAATGGTGATAGATACGGTCCGATAATCGCCATCACAATGATAAAAAACAAAATAACTAAACTAATTAATGCGCCTTTATTCTTTCGCACGCGGAGCCAAGCATCTTTAAACATAGATACTTGGGGTTTAGCAATTCGCTCACTTTCAAAATCGACCTTTGGAGCAGGATCAAACCAATGTTTTTCTATTTCTCCTGTGTTTTTTATCATGATCGATCCCCCCCAGACAAGCGAATCCTTGGATCAATGATGCCATACAGTACATCTATTACTAAAATAATTACCGTCAGCAAGAAAGCGAAAAATAATGTTGTTCCCATAATAAGTGGAAAATCATTCGTTTGAATTGATTTCACAAATTGTTCGCCAATTCCAGGAATTGAAAATATTTTTTCTACAACCATCGAACCTGTCATTAAACCAACTGCCATTGGCCCCAGCACAGTTATTAAAGGAATTAGTGCATTACGAACGCCATGCTTAAATGATACTTCTATTCTTGAATTACCTTTTGCTTTTGCTAATATAATATATTCAGAACCTAAAACCTCAATCATTTCTGTTCTCATAAAACGAGCGGCTGTTGCAATTGGAAAAATCGCCAATGATATAGTAGGCATGATGGATGATGCAAAATCATTCCAAGAGGCAACCGGAAGCAATTCAAGCTTCACTCCTACGATATATTGCAAAACAGAAGCAAAAACAAAGGATGGAATAGATTTTCCTAAAACAGCCAAAAACGTGCTTCCATAATCAATCCACGTATTCTGAAACATAGCTGCTAGTACTCCAAGTATCATACCAATTATGGTTCCTAAAAACATCGCTTGAAAACCGAGTTGTAATGATGGACCAATTCGATTTTTTAAGAGGTTTGTTACTGGCTGATTGTCGAACTGAAAGGATACTCCAAGATCGCCTTTTAAAATATTGACCATATAATTCCCATATTGTACAGGTATCGGCTCATCCAAACCATACTTTTCATTCAAAATTTCACGTTGTTCCATGGACAGTTTTTCTTCATTTTGAAATGGAGTTCCGGGCAAAAACTTCATCAAAAAAAATGTTGCTGAAGCTATAATAAATAACGTAATAATTAAATAGATTATTCGTTTTGTAATATACTTTGCCATCCTATTTCCTCCTAAAGGCAGATTAGAAAAACTTGGCTTGTCACCAAGTCTTTAGCGAAAGCTGTAGTTTTTCTTATACATAAAGTGAAACTTCATTCCGTGGAATGCTTTTTACACGGAATGTTAGTTTGAACGAATCGGGCATTTAGGTGCCGTTTTCTTCCACTTTGACCCTTTTGTACCAACTCAGGATCTTATAGTGGAAGTCCTACGGCACCTTACATGGGGGATAAAGCCTAAAATTTTATACTTTCCTATAGTATAAAAAATTCCTTTAAATCCATAAAAAAATGAGGAAAAGAGAGTACTTATGATTGAAATACCCCCTTTTTCCAATTTACCTATTCTAAAAATTTGTAAATTCTACTTTTCGATAGAAACGTTCTTAAACGTATAATCCGAACCAAATAAATGCTCTTCAAAACCTTTGACATATGGTTTAATTAGAACGATTCTGCCACGTTGATAAATAGGAGCAACTACTGTATCTTCCTGTATCAAAAGTTTTTCAGCTTCTAGCATTAGTTCCCAGCGTTTTACAGGGTCATTCGCGTATTTAACTTTTGCATCATTGATGAGCTGGTCATATTTTTCATTTGAATAACCAGTATTATTATTCGTTCCATCTGTGACATACAAATCAAGGAAAGTCATTGGATCTAAATAATCCGGTCCCCAGCCATGCATAACGACATCATAATCTTGGTCTGATGTTTTTTGCAAACGTACTTTAAATGGAACATTTGCCAATTTCAATGTTAAACCTTCAAGATTTGTTTCCAGTTGATTTTTAAAATATTCAGCTGTTGTTTTGGCGTTTTCCGAATCATCACTAAGGTAATCAAGAGTGATTTCATCCGTACCCAATTCTTTCAAGCCTTTTTCCCAATGTTCCTTTGCTTTTTCTAAATCATATGAAATTAAATCGCCACTCTCTTCACGGAAATCTTGATCTGTTTCAGGGTTTTTTGCCAGTCCTCTAGGTACATAGCCGTCAGAAGGAATTGAGCCATTTGCCAGTACAGTTTCAGTAAAAGACTTTTTATCAAACGCCATGGCTAATGCCTTACGAATATTTTCGTTTGCTAAAGGAGTATCTTTTCCATCACGCTTCTGGTTGAACTTAAGATACCAAGAGCTTCCTTCTTCAAAGGTAGATGCAGCTTCATTATTTTTATACTGTCTTGCATATTCTGCATTTAATGCTGCTGTACGATCCACTTTGTCTGTTTCAAATAAATTAACCGCCGTACTTGGCTCTTTGGCAACTTGAACATTTACTTCATCTAAGCTTACGTTGTCTTTATCCCAATAATTATCATTTTTCACGTATTTCCAGCTTAGTCCTGATCCGTCCCACTCTGTTAATACAAATGGGCCGTTTGCGAGCATATTGTCGCTGTTTGTTCCAAATTTGTCTCCTTTCTCCTCAACAAATTTTTGATTAAGCGGAAGGTACGTACTAAATGCCAGTAATGATTTTAAGTACTCAACAGGTTGTTCCAATGTCAACTTTAATGTATGATCATCAACAGCTTCGACATTTAATTCTTCCGGGTCTTTTTCTCCATTCATTATATTGGTAGCGTTTTCAATAACTCCTGAGAACATGTATGCATATTCTGATCCAGTATCAGGGTCGAGTGCCCTCCGCCAGGAATATACAAAATCATGTGCTGTAACAGGATCTCCATTGGACCATTTTGCATTTTCGCGCAATTTAAATGTATAAACCTTACCATCTTCGCTTATTTCTGGTTCTCCTTCTGCAATTGCAGGGATCGGATTATCATCTTTATCTAAGACATAAAGTCCTTCCAACGTTTGCCCAAATACAATAAAACTTGCTGCATCTGTCGCAAGGGACGGGTCTCCGGTTGGAATTTCTGCTGTTTCAACCATATTAAAGACTTGTTTATCTGAGGAATCGCTACTAGCAGATTCTTTTTTGCTTTCACCATCATTGTTACTACTTTTTGAGTCAGCTCCCCCACTACAAGCAAATAGCACCATGGTTAAAATTAGCATAAAAGCAAAAATAATAAAATTTTTTGACTTTACCATTGATATGACCACCCTTTTCTTTATTATTTTTCAATTTTATTATACATTAATATTCTAAATTGTAAATGTTTTTTATATTTAATAAATAATACAAAAGTATTATAAGTGTACTATTATTATATCTACGCGGAATTTTTTAAAAAATACAAATATTAGATAGAAAATAGTGACTTTTTTTAAATTTAATTTATAATTTATATCAATATATGCGTTTCTTACCATATTTTTTAAATCGTCACGAGTAAAAATAGTAGTTTGATTTATAAGTAATCATCATATAATAAGCAACTGCTTACTATAAAGTGAAACTTCATTTCTTGGAATGCCTTTCCCAAGAAATGTTAGCTGAACGAATCGGTCATTTAGGTGCCGTTCTCTCCCACTTAGACCCTTTTGTATCAACTCAATATATTGAAGCGGGAGTCTTACGGCACCTTACATGCGGGATAAAGCTTTTACTTAAATATATATTTATAGAGGGAGCGGATACCAATGTTTAAAAAAATCTTTATTTGGATTGTAATGTCCCAAGCATTGATTTTTTTATTGTCAGTTATATTTTACAAGCGAATAGATCTTTTATCATATATAAATGTTTCTTTTATCATTGGTTCCATTCTTATTTTGATATCGTTAACAGGCTATGTCATAAATGGGCGTTTTTTTGATATCGTTTTTTTCAGCTTTCAGCATATTTTCGGTCAATTGACCGATACAGGCAGACGTCCTCTATCCCAACTTATACCACAGAGTTATTTCCTTCCATTTACAACCGGAATTTTCGCAATATTATTGACGCTGTTATCATTATTTTTTTATAAAAATTAGCAATAAATTTTAAGGTCAAGCATTAGTAATCCTATATAAAGAATGATGTAAAAAATCGATCATCTTACCAAAAAACTGTCCTTTTATTCATACATCTTAGTATTAGAAATATATGAAGGGCTTCTTTGGAATTTAAGTTATCTGTTAATCTTTCAATACATTACAAAAATACTATTTGCCTTTCTCCGATATGGTTTCCCGGTCGTTAAAATTTGATATAGCGTTTCCTTCATTATGTCTATCTCCAACTATTAAAAAGCAATAATTACATTTTCCCCCTTACTATATCCATTTTAATACAATCTTTCCTCACCTTCTTTCTTCTAATTAGACTTATTGTTTAGCAATTGTTTCACTATATACTCTACTTATGAATAGCTATGATAAGCCCTTACCACTGAGACCTTACTGTAGCGGAGATAAAATCAAACAGCCCATAACAGCTTCGTGCAGTATGTTAGTTACTACCCAACACGAAGCGTTATGAGCTATAGAATATACGTGTTTAATTGACTAGCGTTTTACTTTAACATCTTTTTTGTTAAATATAAAAATTAACGCAGGTACGATCGTTAAAGCAAAGATTAAACATAACGTAACATCGATTACAGTGGTTACTCCGAATTCTCGAATTGCTGGAAAATCGATGAACATTAAAGTAGAGAAGCCAACGATAACTGTTAGACCAGATGCAGTGATTGCTTGACCGACATTGGCAACAGCAATCTTTATTGCCTCTACAGCATCATGTCCTTTAACTAATTCCTCTTTATACCTTTCTATTATTAAAATTGTAAATTCTGCTCCAATTCCTAAAACAAGAGAGCTTAAAGCAATCGTCAATGGATTATAGTCCGTATGAATTACAAGTAAAGATAATGGAGTAAATCCAAGAACTAATACAATAGGTACAACCGAAAAGACAGCGAATTTGATGCGACGATACACTAGGAAAAGCCCGACTAATAAAATGCCAATCCCTAAAACTTTCATTAATGTAGAGTTTGCTCCGATATTTGTGACAGCATAAAGAGATAAGACGGACACACCAGCAGGAGACACTTTTACCTCAGATGGAATGTCTAATTCATCCATCATATCATTTAATAAAACGACTTGATCAGAAGAAGATAAATCGGGATCTACTTGAACTTGGATAGTGGTATATTGACGATTTTCGCTCATTAAGTTCTTCATCAGCGAATCTGGTACACTATCGATTAATTGATCGATTTCTTGCTGATCTGTAAATGCCTCTATTTGCCCCATATCTTGTAAGGTAGTTGCAAGAGTTGTTATCCCTTCGATTTTTTCAAAGTTATTCTCTAAATCTGTTTTCACAGTAGATAACCATGATAGTGTTTCTTTCTTCGAGACATCTTCTGATTCCATCAAGAATGTGATATGAGTTGTCGAACCGATTACTTCTTGAAGATAATTTGAATCCTTCACCCCTTGCATATCCTTCGGCAACATTCGTTGAATGTTTGTTTCCGTCCCAATCTTACTTTCAGACAAAAATCCATATCCGGATAGCGCAACAACAACTAGTAAAATTAATACCGGGAATTTCTTTACAAAATTCAAATAACCGGAAAGTACTCTCGAAACTCTTGAAGTATTAACTTGTTTTATAGCAACTTCCTTTTTCTTTTTATCCGCTAGACCAAATGTAGCGAACAAAAGCGCCATTTCTACAACGTAACATGATATTGCACCAATCGCTAATGCTAATCCAAATTGTTGCATCATTGCAGCTTTAGATAAGAACATTGTTAGAAAAACAAGTGCCATTAGGACAACTGCAATCCCGACAGCAGGCCCAATATGTTTTAATGAGTTGACAACTGCTTTTGTTACATTAAAATTCGATTTAGCATATTCTTCTTCATAACGATTATGGAATTGTACCCCAAAGTCCGTGCCCAAACCGATGAGAATAGGAAGTGTAGCCATCGTTGCTATGGTAACTGGAATACCTACCCATCCCATAATTCCAAAAGTCCAAAACATTCCAACTAAGACATAGGCTAATGAAATAAGACGGCGACGGACAGGAAAAATTAAAAACAATACGATAACCATTAGAATGATAGACAAAATTAGCATTTTACCCATCGTATTCATTACAACATTATCAATCTGCCCGTTAATCGCATGATTACCAGCAATTTTTATAGAAATAGAATCACTAAATTTCGCCTCATCAATGAGTTCGTTCAGTTTGTCGATGATCTCTTTACTACCGGCTGGAGTTACTTTACCAGAAGTAGTTAGGTTAATTAATAGATGATTTCCATTCTCAGGAATAAGTTGTTCCAGCATCTCAGGAACATTTCCGTTATCTGAAAAAACAAGCTCTCGAATAGTCTCTGTGCTAAGCTCCTCTAAGTTAGGCAACTTTTTCATAAATGAAGATTGTAAATCTTTCATTTGATCATCAGTTAAAATCGACTGAGTGTATTCTTGAATTTTGTCTTGCTGTTCTTTTGTAAAAACAGATTGCATCAGTTTACCCTGCATTTCTTCTGAAGGAACTTCATTACTTGCAGCTAAACTATTAGATATTTCCAGTTGTTGTTCGTTCGTTAGTAAAGATTGTGTATAAGCACCAATTTTGTTAGCTTGATCTTTCGTAAGACTCTCTTGCATTTCTTGCTGGATAGCTATAAGATCATCTTCAGAAAATTCGTTCTGAATCACTTTTGTTAGATCACTATTACTTAACTCGGGCTCAGGCATTGACATTGGCAAATCGGAGTCAAGCATTTCATTCATCAATGTAATAAAATCAATCGATCCAGTTATTTCTGGTATTTTCTTTGCTTCTGTAGTAAAGGCAGTTACCTTTTGAAGCATTTCTTGTGTGATTACTTCCTCAGGTTCACCACTTAGTAATAAGTAAACGCCGTCTCCACCAAAGTTATCTTCATATACTTCTGTGTCTTTAAAAACATCAGATTTTGGACTAACCATCATTTCATAGCCCATATCGATTTCTAAACGGGCGATTCCTATAGTAAAGAAAATGGTTATTAATGTAATGATCAAGATAGTTGTTTTAGCTTTTTTAACGAAAAACTATCCTAATCTTGAAAAAAACTTTTCAAACATGCTTTCCCTCCTCATGTAAAATACTTTAACATGCATAAAATTAGAGGGTCAAAAGTCATTTTAAGATTATTTTCTTAAAATAAAACAAATATCTCATTTTGTCTTATTAAGCTATAATATAATTGAATATTTCGAATAAATCTTCTTTATCATAATCATATTTTTTGCTAATCCAATTTTGAATGATTGTCATAAAGGAAACAGCATATATTTCAGAAATGACGTATGGATATTTTGATTGATTAATTTTTATTGAAATTAAGTCTTTTTCTGTCTTGGCACGATTATATAGCATTTCACTAGCGATATTAGTCATACTTTTAAATAATAGGTGACCTTCCCACTCTAATAAGATGTTCTTAAATAGTAAGAAATTCTCTTCGACATAATCCACTAAAATAGTAAAACGTATAATCATCTAATTGTTTACTACGATTTTCTAGTTCTTCTACAAGATAATAAATTAGGTCTTCTAATATGCCATATTTATCACTATGATATCGATAAAATGAGGATCGGTGTATAAGTGCTTCGTCACAGATGTCCTGGACAGTGATAGATGTAAAACGTTTACGATGAAGTAAATTAATTAAGCTTTGTATAATATGGCGTCGTGTTCGCTTAGTAGTATAATTCATATAGCACATCCTTAACTTTTCGGTAATAACTTTCTTAATTTATATTTTACATAGATGAATGAAATTTTTCACTCTTACAGGATAAAGAATATAAAATACAAAAAAGAAGTACCTACCTCAAACTCGTATAATAGTAGTTAATCAAAAGACTAACTGGGGTTGTTACCTTACTTTGATATAAACATCACATGCTTGAAAAGAGGGTTTTCAGCCTTGTTGTTGTGCAACTAAAATAAACTCCGCCCCATCACCCGCCCACCCTGCATTCCTTCGTTGTCGTTAAAATAAAGTTTTCCTTCTGAACGGAGGATTTTCAATTCAAAAATGCCAGCTTTTCCGCCTGTATTTCACATGTTTTTTTCTCTTTTCAGGAGTTAAAATAGAGTTTTGTCAAAATTTCGCTTTGGAGAAAGAAGAAAAAGCCGAGGAAGGATAAGGGCTCAGATAGAAAAATACCCCGGCTTAGGAAATGTTTATTGAGTTTGGAGGATTGTTATTGATTGGGCTTTCTAACTATGTTACAAACACACTCCACATGTGTCGACCTTATTATTTGAACACAATTCGTTAACCTCGTTTCGTGTATAGGAACACAGTTCATTAGATGATTCCTTTTTTGCATTTTTTCTTGGTGGCTTAAAGTTATTTCCGTCTAATGAGTAACTAGAACCTATTTTATACATAAATGTTATATCATAAGGTTTGCTATTTCCATCTTTGTCTACATCGCCAACTATCACTTTTTCTATTAAACTTTCAAATACATGTCGATCAAAAGTGCATAATCCTTTATCCTGCTCTAATAACTTTCTAAAACCTAATAGACGTTTTTTAATACCCTTTTCTTCTTGAAGATTTTCTCTTAAATAGGATTTCCTTTGCTCTTTTTCATCCAACTTTTGTAAAATTTCATTGTATCTCTCTTCATACGTATTTCTATCTAAATTATCCTCTAACCTCAGATCAATCAACTTCTTCTTTCTCATTTCTAGCCTTTCGATCTCTTTTTCTACTTTAGAAACTTCATTAAATATAACATCTGGACTTAAATTTTCTTCCATTCTTTGCAAAAACTCTTCTAAAACATCTTGATTATTATTACACATAATACGATAACTTTCTAAAAATGTATTTTCAATTATCTTCTCCGATATTCCTTTACTATCTAGACAATGTTTTTTTCCTTGCTTCGTACTAGTAACACATTGCCATATCGCCTTATTATAATTTTTTCCACTATGCCACCTGCGCCTTGTTAAAGAAGCTCCACAATATGCACATTTCATCCAAGCTGCTAAAAGTATACTTACGACTATATTTTTCTCGTTTTCCTCCATTCTTTTCTACAGTGTTTTTACTCCAACTTCTGCGCAACCTAATTTCTTCTGCTTTTTCAAACATTTCAGTACTTATAATTGGTTGGTGATGATTTTTCACATAATATTGATCTTCTTCTCCATAATTCTCTAACCTGCGTCCTGAAATGGGATCAACAGTGTAAGTTTTCCCCATTAAAAGATCACCTTTATATTTCTCGTTTTTAATGATACCAAGAACAGTTGACTCATGCCATTTTGTAAAACCTCTGTTGGTTTTATGAACTAAAGCTTCAAGTTCTCTAGCAATCATTCTACCTCCTGCTCCTTCAACATACCTCTCGAATATATATCGTACTGTCTCCGCTTCTTTTTCATTTTCAGTGATAGTTTTATCCTCCGAGTGATAATCGTAACCAAGGCACCTTGAAACCCAATCAATTCCCCTCGCTTCATCTTCATTTTCAATCCTTTTTTGACGTTAGCAGAAATATTTTCAACTTCTTGTTGCGCTACGAAACTCAATACTACAAGTAATAATTCACTATCCATAGTAAGCGTATTAATTTTTTCATCCTCAAAAAATACAGCAACATCTTTTTCCTTAAGCATTCGAACGTATTTAAGCGTATCTAAGGTATTTCTTGCAAAAATCGAGATATTGATTTTGTAATAACCATATCAATATCTCCATTCATACAATCATTTATCATTCTCTGAAAATTTTCCCGTTTAATCGTTTGTGTTCCTGTAATTGCTTCATCCGCATAGATATCTACTAATACCCATTCTGGATTATTTCTAATTAAATCTTTATAGTACATAACTTGTGACCTATAACTATTTAATTGATCTTCTGAATCTGTACTAACCCGACAATATGCTGCCACCCGACGTTGTTCAATAGCCTTTTCTTGCCTATGACTAAATCGTGAATGGTTCCCTTTTATAATTTCAACCTCTGACATTACAATTCCCTCCCTGGATTTTATTACCAATATTCTACTGCGCCCTAACAAAAGTCAGCCTGTAATATCAGAGATAATATGATAATCTTTCATTAGTTTCCTTTTTACAGTTTTGTACTCTTCCTCTGAAATTAACTTATGAGTAAGTAATTTTTTTAACATAGAAATTTGCATACTGTATAAAACCAACTTCTTTTTCATAAAACCTACCTCCTCACACAATTTCATAAAGAACAATCAGACGGCTGTTGGTGCAGCTCCATGGGAATTTCACCCCTGCAAGTATTTCTTCCAGCCCTACTCATAGCTTGCGACGCTTTGAACGCTCGAACCATGACAGTAGGGGAGTATCATTATCCTAACTAATGAGTTATCGCCAGCAATCCACCACAATTGCATTAGATTCATAAATGATCGCTCGTTTCTAACGAAAGTCGTGGCGTATGAATCAAGTGGCTCATCATCAGTAGAACGTATCTGATTTTTTATTTCATACGGCATGGCGTTATCTTCCATGCTTTCTTTGTCAAAGATCAAATTATGATTAATGAAAGGGAAAACCTAACCATTCTGTATTCAAATTTTGAAAGCTAAAACAGATTGCATAAGCTTCGCTCGTAAGCGTTCGCGTATATCTTCATCAATGCTCCAATAAGTACTTCCCTGCTCATCACGGAGCTTACGCATGGATAGGCTTGTCATGTAGCTTCCATAATGCAGAACAACTACTTTCATTGCTTCTGGCTCACCCTTATTCGCAGCTATAATAATTGGATACGGCAATAAACCACGCGCGTTGTTTTCAACATTAGAATTAATCATCCCATTCATCTGCATGTTCCTCCAAAAACCGTTTTAACCGTTCAAAAGAGCTTGTCCGTCTATACTGAACGGTACTGTGCGGAATATCGAGTAGTTGACCACTTTCCACATCAGACAGTTGAAAAAAATAGTATAGTAGAACAGTGATACAAAGTACGCATTGCTTCAGCAAGTAATTTTGGAGTGATTTTCTTTCCAGCCACTTGAAAACTTTGTCCTTCTTCTCCTTCATATTGCTTATCTAAAGTAAAGAGTTGATTTTCTTCTTGTGGTGTGAGGTCAGAAAATGTCATCTCCTTTGCTAGTCGCTGTTGTCTTTCGTTATAGATATTAATTGCTTCATTCTTCAATACACGTTTACAAAATGCATTAAATGCACAGCGAACTTGCCACTCGGTACGATCTGGTTCTATCATGCATTTCCTCTCCCTTCGCAACTGCAAAGGAGGTGATGATTTCCCCTTTCATAACCTTCAACAAGATTTTTTATGAAATGCCAAAGATCGGAGCAATATTTTGAAAAAATCTTTATTATACACAAAAAGCCCAACTGAACATAAATCAGTTGGGCATAAAAATTGATATTTTATTAAATCTTGTTTGGCACAGTGCAACAATAATCATCCAATAATAATTAAAGATGTTTCTTAAAATATCGAGTGGAATCCAATCAAGATAAGCATAAATAAACACAACGATAACCTCCTTCATACCGCTGAGTCATTAAAAAAGAGCAAACTTAATACACCTTCCGTAATTCTATTTTTTAGAAAAATGGCGGTTTTGAAATTTCTTATTTTCAAAACCGCCATTTGATACTTTAACGATCTATTTCTTGCACTCCTAACAAACAACGGTTTTTAGGTTGTAATAGTGGTTGAAGTTATATATAGCAGGCTCAAAAAATCAGATCCTATTTTTACTTCTCTAATATCGAATTTAAAAGATCATTCATTCTATTAATTTAAATTTATTAACACTATAGAACTGTAGAAGAATCGAAAACACCATAAATATAACAGAAAGCAATATCCTTAAAAGTACAAACGAAAAAATAATTGAATTTATATTAGTAACATTATTGCATCACTTAATGCTGGTCTGCAAAAAGCCACCAATATAATGTACCGAACAATCCCAATAAACTTGTAATGAAGATGATTAATAAACTGCACCAACCTGGAACGCTCTCTCCCGCTGTTATACCGCTATAGAGTGCTGGTATAGCCCATGGAAAGTATTCACCATAGCCAGCAGCTGTAACAATTTGAGAAAGAACAAGCGTAAAAACTACAAAGCCTAGCGGAGCTAAATATCCTCCACCGTAACCTGCAAAGAAAGCGACAGGAGAACTTAGAACTATAGTTAAAATAGATACTACTACCAGTATATAAAGACCATGCGTCACTATTGCTGGAGACCATTGTGGGAGCCCGATTATCCATCCAATTAAAAAGCCAAGGGTCACAACATAAACACTTAATATGATATTTGTTATAAAAGATGCTACAAATTTAGATATCACAATAACTGACCTTGAATAGGGAAGTGCTAAGAGATCCTTTGCTGTCTTATCAGTGTATTCTCTTCCAAATATCCAGCTTGTAACAAAGCCAAAGACTAGAATTCCACCTATTGCAATCATTTGTGCATGTAAACCTAAATATGAAGGCCAATTTGCCTCTCCTGCAATTTGGGCTTTAGCTCCGAGCAAGCCAGAGCTTTTTGCAATTTCTGGATCTATTAATACAAACATAAAAAATCCCGCCATTAGAGGTGCAATCGTAAAAGCTGCTACGGTAATCCAAATTACTTTGGACTTGCGAATTTTAAGCCCCTCGGTCTGTAGTGCAGCAAAAAAAAGTTCATTGCAACATTTCTCCTTTCCTTTCGATTATTCTTAGAAAATAGGATTCTAAGTTCTCTTCCTCCAATGACAATCTAGTTGGGGGAAATCCTTCGTAAACAAGCAAACGGGATATCTCATCTGGATGTTGAATAGCTTTTTTATTGTAAGTCTCAATTAATCCATTCTTATTTAGAACTGGCGTATATCCAGCGGCTGATAGTTTAATTACAACTGCCTTATTATCACGAGAATCAATGATAAGACATTGATGAAGAAGTTGATTTAATTTGATTGATTCAATTTCTTGTATTAACTGCCCTTCATGAATGATGCCAATTTTGGTAGCAATTTTGGCTACTTCACTAAGAAGATGACTTGAGATTAAAATAGTAACTCCCTTATTAAACGCTAGATCCTGAAGTAACTCTCTGATTTCCACAATCCCCGCAGGATCCAAGCCATTGACTGGCTCATCCAAAATTAATATCTCCGGCGTATGAAGAAGGGCTTTAGCAATCCCTAGACGTTGGGCGTTCCCTAAAGAGAGGTTTCCCGCTTTTTTTTGGGCATATTGTGTTAAATTAAGTTGATTCATCACTTTCGATATTATATTGGGATTTGAAATCATTCTAAGCCGCCGATAAATCTCAAGATTTTCTTCGACAGTGAGTTCGGGATAGGAATGGGGAGTTTCAACCATGTACCCTACATTTCTCCAAATACGATGATTAGTGCGACTTACTTTTTCACCCTTTATAAAGCAAGTACCTTGAGTTGGACGAATCATCCCAAGTAACATTCGAATTGTTGTAGTCTTTCCCGCCCCGTTTAACCCGATAAAACCATAAATTTCGCCCTTATTAACATTTAAAGAAACATCTTTTACGGCCTGAAGATCTTTGTATTTTTTTGATACGTGGTTCGTTTGAATGATAGGACGCAATTTATATTCACTCCTCTTTAATAAGACCATCTACAGTAAGGTCAATAAATAGATCCATTGTTTCCTGATAGACCTCTACACCAATTTCTTTTTGATGAAGCGTAAGTACGAATAAGGAACGAAGTATTCCCGCAATAATTTGAGGATTTACTTCAACAATGATCCCTTCATTTTTCCATTTTTCAATCAAAGATAATAATGAAGTGGCATCATTATTGAAATGTTTCTCAAGCACTTCAGGAGGTAGTTTTCTAAGCATTTTTTCCATATTACTTCCAAAATACAATTCACGAATTAATGGATTAGTTTCGATTGTTTTGATCATTTGTCTAAGCATACTCTTGATTGCTTTGTTCGGTTGGTTTTCTTTGAAAATATCTACATTAGTAAATTGTTCTTTTATTTTCTCTTCTTCCATTTCAAGTATCACAAAATATAATTCTTCCTTTGAATTAAAGAATTTATAAAAAGTTCCTTGTGCAATACCAACATTTTTAGTAATTTCAAGAATACTTGTTTTTTGAAATCCGAATTTGCTAAAAAGAATCTTTCCTTGTTCTATTAAAGAATTGGCGATGAATTGCTTTTCATATTCATTAAATCTCCTTGACATCTAAAAACACCCCTTTATGAACCTGTGAATAAAAAATTTTTATATTCACTAATATTATAAACCTTTATTATAAATTGTCAAAGAGAAACTCATTTTTCAATTAAGAGATAGGGTCTTACAAAAAAATATTATTTATAAATAGATTTCTACACGATAATCTGCTTCCCACCACAAAGCACTCGGATTCCTTGAAAAAATTACAATTGCAGACTATATCCATTCGGTTTGTCTTGTCCAATTTTACGAAAAGATGCGTATATAGCACTTTGTCATATGAGTATTGGGAATCCAGAAAAAGCATTAAGACACGCTAAAATTACATTCGATAGTATTTCAGCTATGTCCCATACAAAGATTTCATTATTGAAACTTATGAAAAAATCCGTGAAAGACAATAATGTCTCTTGCGAATTTTTTACTGCAAGTGAATTATGCCTCAACTACTTGTTTTTACAACAGTCCATGATCCATTAGAATGACAGGAATGTTAAAGCTGATAGCCCACCTTAAATAGCAGGCTAACAGTATTTGATTAAAAAGGGCTGTGAAATATGCGTAAAATTTTACACATATTATTTTCCCTCAATATTATATCTCTTTACTTTGAAAATCTTCTATCAAAACTACGAATTCAAATTGAAATAATCTGTCCCTATTAACATTTGTTATATAGAAAGAAATTTTTTTAGGGGAAGCACATAGTCATATTCCTCATAAGCAATATCTGATTGACCATGTAGATGTTCTATCAAATAACCAAAATCATTTTTCTCTAAAGGTCGAATTTTGAAACGTCTAGAAATTTTGTTTTGCAGCAAAGACTCTATTTTAGAGAAGCGTCTCATTTCATCATGAGGCATTGAAACAAAATCACCCATTAAATGATGGTTCACATCACGAATAAATGAAGAAAGTGCATTTTTTATTGATTTCCCCATTGATTTCATGCTGACTTCTTCTTCATTCAAAAACAGCTTAAAACCGATAAAGAAACGATAGTCTACTTGATGTTCCCCAATCATCGAAACAAGCGCTTCGGTTTGATCATCAATTCGTGCATAAGCAACGTCTTTTAATCTTCCAGTTACTAAGTCTTTACTTCGTTCTTGAACAGAACGAATACTATTAGCGGTACTAATTTGTAGGGCATGAATTTTTCTGTCTTGATTTTGTGCAATCAATTGGCGGAAATGATCATGCACTTAGATTTTTTCATCTGGTGATAAAAAGGAATAATTATAGGGAAGCAATTCATAATAGGCAAAACATTCTCCATCATGATTAAAGACGAGATTGTTTTCCATATATTTAATCGGATAACGCATCCAATTCACTCCTCACAGCTGTAATACTTTCATTCACTTTCACCCGTTGTAATTTGATTGGCTTCCCAGCATAAGTCACTTTGGAACGAAAAAAATAAGTGATGACGGATTTTAGAAAGCTATATGGCTTTTTGCCATCAAATGTTTTTTGACTCATAAACCATGTTAAACCTACTGAAATTCCCACATATTTTAATAGCGCACCATTAATCAATGAGAGTGGCGGAAGATTCCCAAGTAACATGACAATTAGCAGCGAAAGTACAAACCACGACATTTGATTAAATGTGACGGGAAAGGGCAATCGAAAATCATTAATCGCATAAATCACTTTTTTAACCGACCAAATACGTGTATAACTTTTTAATTTTTTCATAGGTTCTCCTTTCAAAAAGAAAACAGCCTGCATGTAGACAGACTGTTTTCGCATTTTTATATTTACTTATCCAAGATATTCAAACACACCATGTGACGTAACGAGAAAATTTCCGTTTATTTCCAAATCTCTTCTAAGTGCTTGATAATGAATATAGTTCTGTAAATTAGTAGGTACTTCACCAAGCATGCCTGTTTCTTCTACATAATAACGAGCAACATCTTCCATATCTTCACAATCTGCATAACAAATAATATCTTCTTGATTTTCTAGCAATTCTTCTACCATCGCACATAACCGATTGATTTCAGAAATAGGCGTGTACTCATGGATTTCAAACGGTAATTCAAAATCGTGTATAGCATATTCTTCGTATTCACTATTTAATCCAATACGTTCTTTCACTTCTTCCATATCGATTGGTGTTGTAAACCAATCCCCAACTAGTTCTCCTTCGTTATATTTCCAGAGATTTGCTATATATACTTGCATGTCCATTAGTTTTCACATCCTTTTGTTAAAAATGGGCATAAAAAAACAGCAGACAATAGATGTCCACTGGAAAATTTAATTTATCTCTTTGCAAATGCTCTCTTAATTTCTAAGTCGCTTTTACAATCAGCTTTTTCTGTTGAAAAGTAAAAGCTCAAATTAGTATCTGTACGAAATGTTTCATATAGTTCTGGTCGAAGCATTTCTGCTTTATTACTATTAGCAATACTGCGCTTCTTCGATGTTCCATCAACTTTTTTACCATTACGACGAACCTCATAACAATATACCGCTTTTGGATTATTCCCTTCTGCACGACTACCAATTATTTTTTGTATCCTCTCACTTTTCTTTATTATTTTTTCTTTAGGTATAAAATTAGAGAAAACTTCGGCAAAATCTACAAACAAATTTCTCCCCGCATTTCTACTTTCCACGCCAAAGAAATCACAAAATTCTTTAAAATCTTCAAAACGAACTTCATAAAAGTCAATAAATCCTTTAATTGAGTGGTTCGTATTGTTATCTTTTATAAATTCTACTTTAGCTTTAGCATACTTATCTGGTTTTCTTTCTTTTTCATTATACAGAGTTAATATAACAATGTATTGTTCACTTTTATATTTAAAGAAAAAAGAGTCTATCATCCATTGTTTTTTCTCCATATCCTTTAATAAAAGCGGCAATTTATTAAAACGTATTTCCGTTTTCTTATTCGTCAAAACTACCAATTCCTTTCCACTTTTAAATCTATTGTATCATCCTCCCTTTTCTAAATCTAACCCCCAATATTCAGAATAATAATTCCATTCTTTAAATAAACCGATCTAAATATCATGCTCCAATAATTCGATTATATAGATTTAACAATACATCTTTCACTCCACTTGCATTAAATACTAATCCAACCGCAATTAAAGCCACAATCAAAAATCCAATCAGTTTAGAAAACTCGCGTTTAAATCCTAAATAAATTCCAATTACAACAATTGCCATTAACACTAAAGACTGCGCATTACTTAAAAACCAGTTATACAAATTCTGTCCAAAATTCATCTCACATTTCTCCTTCCACCATCTAATATTTTGTCACTTGACGCATACATTCGATAAACCATAAAATAATACCACTCAGGATTGTAATAAAAATGTATTTCAAAAGTTTCATGTAAGCCCTCCAATCTATCATTTAATCACTTCGTCTGTTTTAAGTGCTTTTTGCATCAATAATTGTTGATGACGTTTGGTTAACTTTGCTTGATCTAACATATCTTTAATCACAGTTGTTTGATTGATTTCATCCAGTTTAGAAGCTAGTTTCCAAGTAGGTGCTACTTGTCGAGCCAACCATCTAAGTGTTTTATCGAATGTGTAAGATTCAGGTTTTGTTGTTAAATAAATTTTTCTATTTTCACCTAAATCTAAAAAACGCTGCCACTCCGCATTCATTGGCAACTACTTCGTCGTTTTTTCTCATCTTTATCGACAAACCGAATGTACCGATTAATGATGGAAAAAGCTGTTCGTCCAGCGTCTTCATACGTCATTAAATCGACAATCGCATGGTACGCACGATCATTTTTCAAGCGAATTTCAAAGCGGTTTTTAATGTCTGTATCTTCAAGGGATGCTCCGTGTTTCACGTATTGTTCATAATCTTTTTCATACACACAAAAATACACATCACTTTTCAAGGAACCAATATACAGCGTATTTCCCATATCTCGTTTTTCTTCTCCATGAACTAATTCACCAGATCGATAACTTTTAAAGCTTCGAAAAACAGAAATACATTCTTCATTTCGACATTTGTTCGTCAAAAAAGGAATATCTAATATCCCTATCAATAATTGCAAGGTCAACTCGTTTAAATACCCCACTTACTCGAAATACATCCATGAAAAAATCAAACCATGTACGTTGTTGAGCTAATAAAAAGTTTTCAAATTGACGGCAACCTTTACCTTTCAGTTCAAGTTAACAGCCTTTATCTTCATCTGGCGAAACCATGACAACAATGTCACCAAAAACATATTGTTCCAAGTAAGAATAAAACGCATAATCTTCATGGATCATATACTCCATTTTCAATCGTAAGATTTCTTCAATAACTGGCTTCGGGTTCGTTGTTAAAAAACGGATTCGCACGTAATCAAGTAAAATTTCCAAAGGTGCTTCTGGATTAAATTGTTCTAAAATATCGAACACCGCTTGTTGTAACGTTTGGGTCGGTGTGATTTTTCCAGTTTCAATTTCACTTATATACTGCCTTGAAATTCCTACATGTACCGCTAATTTATTTTGCGATACGCCATATGCCAATCGTTTTTCTTTTAATTGTCGATACCAAGGTATCTCATTCATGTGCATTCCTCCCAACAAAAAAGATGTCAACTAAGGGCTAAAAGCTGACATCTTCGTAATACGCCCTAACCCCTTGATGCACAAGGGTTTTTGTGCTTTTTAAACAGTTTCTTATTGTTTTTCTACCCCCCTGTTAGAAACGGGGGGTAAAGCGTGGTTGTCGCCACGCAGGCTTTGCCCAGCACTGCGGCTTACGCTTCGCACGCCGCCGCACTGGGCAGCCTTTATGGTGCAAGTTTCTCTATCTCTTTTAAAAAGTCATGATTCTTTGGCACAAGTGGTGTGTAAAATTCGGTAATGACATTATCCCCTTTATCGACGTATCCACGTCCTTTGATCTGTTTTAAGAAAAATTGTTTTTGAACGTCCGATCCAAACATCATGCCGTATCCTAGTTCGGACATTCTGCCTAAAGCAACCCGAAAATTAAATTGATCACGAATCCCATCCCCTAAATATTTTGCATCTGGCCGCTGACAAGCAAGAATAAGAAAGAATCCAGCTTGACGTCCTAACATGGCAATCTGTTTTAGTTTCGTTAATACAGTGGTACTCTCCTTAGACGCAAGCATTTCCATAAATGCAACGTATTCGTCAAAAACTAAAAAATGAGGAGCTAAGCCCAAATAAGCATAGTTTTCTCCTGTTTTATATCCTTCCATCTGTTTCATTTCTTCACTTCGAGCCATCATCGCTTCATAAAATTGATCAATACATGTCATCATATCTTCCTTTCTATAATAGACATCAGGTATGACCGTGTTTAAATCTGCTAAATCTGCATTTTTTGGATCTAAAATATATAACTTCGCATTAGTTTTTAACAGGGCTTCAATCAATGTAAGAATAAAATACGTTTTTCCACCACCTGTTCCGCCAGCAACCAACATATGTGTTAGCTGATCATATTCCCAATCCATCGATTTCATGAGCTTTAAACGACCATTTTGCGCAATGAAGTCATCAATTGAAATACGGTTGGCAATCATATCATAAAAAAGAACGTACTCCACATAGGAATCATGTAATTCCTTTGACACCAATTCACAATACAAGCCACTTTCCAACTTCTTTTCTAAATTTAACAGTGACTCTTGATATTTACCAAGCGTTATTTCTACTTGAATATGGATCATGCCTTTTTCATACCGATAATACATCTTTGGAAAATGACTGATTTTTTCCTTCGCCTTACTAGATGGGATATCTTTGAAAAACCCTTCATTCATCACTTGTTTTGTTTCATACCACTGATTTTCTGAAATCATCTTTGCGAGCTTTTGTCGATGCATCAATTGTTTTAAATGGTTATAACGATACCAATAATAAAGAAAAGCACATATTGCCTCCATGACCAAACTAATGATTAGTGAAGTGAATCCATATCTACTTACAAAATGAGTTTGAAATGGATCAAGTTCCCACGTTGTAGAAAGTAAAAAATTTACATGAAAAGGGATAAAGAAAACAAGCCATACACCAAACAGTCCAAAGAAGATAAATTGAAAAAAGAGAGAAGCGTTACTCGGTCGGATTCGCTTCCCTCTTCTTCGGTAAAATTTCATTATTTATCTTTGTTAGGTATAGATTTTTGATTGTTAGTGCTTGGTGTAACCGTTTTCCCTTTTAAAACCAAATCATCTGCCTTGATATACCAATCCACATCTGCCCCACGAAAAGTTGCATTTGCGACTGTACCTGCGACAGGATTAATTAGTTCTACTTCTGCATTATAATCAAAATCTTTTAATGGAACAGAAGCAGGAATACTGACTTGAATCATGCGCCCTTGTTCACGAGACTTTAAATCATAGGTGCGTTCTTTTACTTCTGTTGATACCGTACCATCTTCATTTTGTAGAAAAACTTCACGACGTAATGACGAAAATTTTAATAATCCGAATGTCTTTTCTTTATCAATCACAATTCCTTCCGCTAATCTCATCTTTTTTCCTCCTTATGCTTTAACCATATCGTCAGCATGTAAAATATATTATGTGAAACCACGATCACCAATTTTATAACCTTCTGCGGTAATTCTTGCATTGACTAATTTTACCTTTTCCTCATGTTCAAAGAACTTTTCTCCTGCTTCTTGCGGCAAAATCACCTCAATATCATCCGCTCGTTGAACATCGGAATACAGATTGTAACTGCGTGATAAAGTTGTCATGCGCCCATTAATACGACGTTGTTCCACCTTACCTTCACCAGCATATTCTAAGTTTCCAAACGTTTTTTCCATATTTGGAATGACATGTTTTAACTCCATTATATAAACCTCTCTTCTTGTTTTAATTTTTGTTATTTATAAGTAAGCAAGGGGAGAAGGGAGGGGAACGAGAAAAGTGCTTTTTCATTTATCAATCACTCCTACGCTTCTTGTAGTCGATAATCCACACGTCCATAAATCACACACCAAAAAACAACCATGCTTTCTCCATTTCTATCACGTATCAATTTCCCATGAGGAAAAAACGGAAAGTCTTCAATCTCTATCTCACTCAATACAAAATGATCGTCAATCCAATCCATCACTTTTACTTCATTTTCTTCCAAAGAAATCACACTCCCGCCTGTTTTAGACAATAAAAAAAGGCATGACAGATAAAATTTGTCACACGATAGTTTGGTTATATTTATAAAACTTCTGCAATACCAGCCATAATGTATTCGGCACACGGTACAGCAATCGCATTTCCAATTGCTTTATATCTAGCATAATCACTTATCGCTTCGTCTTTATATCCAAGGGCTGTCCATCCTTCTGGTAATCCCATCAAACGTTCACATTCCAATGGCGTAAGCTGACGAATAAATCCTTCTTTTTCTTCTCCTTCATACCAAAATGAAAAATAATTTACAGATCCTGCGAGTAAAGTGGGGAAAGGATCTCCTGTTCTTCCGAAACTTCCATGAAACCCTTTTTCATTTTTTTCTTTGGCTGTACTTCGCATGCGTCTTTCTGGAAAGGGACGGATGATGGGTATTTTCCCCCCCTGCTTTTTGAGTAGATATTCTACTGGCAATGGTGGAGGACTGCCTGCTCTCTCTGCAAGACGTAAAAACCGATTGCAAATCACGGCCTTTAAATAATATTTCTGTGGCACGTGTTCCTCCAAAATCTGCCACGAGGAAGATACGTCTTCTTCTTTGAGCAAGTGTGGGCCTTCCCCAATATTGGGCATCCAACAATCGCCAAGCGACATCAACATCATTCCCTCGGACCATTTCGGCGTTTGCCCAGAATTGAGAATCAGGCATTGGAATTTCGGTATTTGCGAACGATTCAAGCACGGCCTTAAAATCCAGCCTGTTATTTGATGAAAAAGCTCCCATGACGTTTTCCCAAACAGTGATAACTGGATATGTTCCATTCGTTGCACACCACATTTCTTCAATAATTCTTATTGCATGATAAAATAAACTAGATTGACTTCCAGTAAGGCCTTCTCGTTTACCAATATTAGATAAGTTCTGACAAGGGGAACCAAATGTAATGATATGAACAGGCGGTATTTCTCCACCATTTACCTTTGTAATATCTCCTAAATGATGCATGTTTGGAAAATGTCGCTTCGTAATAGATATAGGTGCTTTTTCAATTTCACTTGCCCATATTGGTTGAATCTCGTAACGAGAAGCAGCTAATGGAAATACACCAATACCATCAAATAAACTTCCTAAAGTTAGTTTTGTCATACTCCACCTTCTATTCTCCATTTTTAGGCGTAAAAAAAGACGCTAATTTTAATTGAACGTCTAAATACAATAGGTTTTATTAAGCTAAAAATTATTATTATATTTTATTTATAAAAATTTCAAACATGGTGCTAATCTTAAAGTTAATCTACATAAGAACCTTTTAAAAAATGAATAGCTAACATCAATTTTTTCATGAATTACTAATGTTAAAAACTTATTATACAAAACAGAAACTCACAAATAGATATTTTAACACTAATATTGTGATTCTCATCAAAATAAACAAGATAACGATAGATTCCCTTTTGAACATCTATCCAATTCAAATATATGCTTGATTCACTATTTTGAAGATTCAATCCCGATTCGATGCGATTAAAAACCCTTGATCCTACTTCTGGCATAATATCTACAGACGGAATCATGTTAAAGCTTTCTATTTCGTTTGCATTTAAATTAAATTTCCAATCATACCATAAAGTAGTTACTCCATCTACATCAACATGATCAAACTCAAACCCTGCATGACCTATAGCTAATTTAATAATAATATTTTGAAATCTATCTTTATCAAACGAATAATAAATTTCCTGTTCTACTGTATTAATTTGTGAATCCAATAACTCTTTTAATTTTCTATCTCGTTTTAATGCTTTATCTATTTTCTCATTGAAAAATCTTCGATCTAACTTTCTTCTGAATACATTTATATAGGATGCTACATAAGATTCATCAAAAGAAAATCCATTATTACATGGTTCACAAGCCGATATTGTAGGCAAATTATCTGGATAAGGTTCAATTAAGAATACTTTCGATGGAACATGATCCCTTGTTTCAGCAACATCTCCGCAATAAATACAATAATTTTCATCATTCCTACTCCATTCTGTAAACTTTCCTACTCTTCTATCCCCACCCAAACGTTTAAATTGTTGCATATTTTTCATCTCCCTTGTCTCACTAATCTTAAGCATACTACCTTAACAATATCTCATGCTCTTTTTCGTTTCCTTTTACTAGATTCATCTATATCTGTTTATTTTAATCGTTTTAATAATCATCAAAATAGTATCAAGCAAATGTTTTAACTTCAAATACACTTAGGGAGTAGCCGTTGATAAAGCTATATCAATTAACTCATCTTTCTGAATATAGGAGTTTTAGAATCAGGTGGAATAACAGGTGGATTAACTTTTATACTGAGTGGCATAGAAAAATCTACACCTGTTAGGATAGCTTCACCTTCACCTAAAACTGGTAAAAAGTCTAGTATTGCAGCATTAGCGGATGAACACGCTTGTCTTACTGCTTCTTTGTCGTTATAATTTATTAATCTATGAACTAAAAATGTTCCCATTTGACTTAAAGTTCCTAAAGGTATATCCCTTGGCATTTGTGTAGCTAGGCAGAGAAATAAGCCATATTTCCTACTCTCTTTTGCAATTTGATCAAATGCGGAGAGACTCTTAGTATCAAAATAGTCATCAACAATACTATTATTAAGAAATTGATGTGCTTCATCAATAAATAAAACAATAGGATCTTGCTTAAAAACCTTATCTCTAGCTTTGTTAAGTAAATATTTTCCTATTGCATTTGCTACAATTTCTCTAGCCTGAAATTCAAATCCAATATTTTCAAACCCTATTCTTAACAAAGTACTATCACTTGAAATAAATGAATTGATTCTATCAGTTAAGCTATCAGATGTTAATGAGTTATCAAAATTGAATATAGAATTAAATAAGTCTGTCTTCATTAGGTTACCGATTCTAGTAATCATACTTAAACAATATCCAAAATCCTGTTCATTAATACGACCAAACAATTCCTTATTTTCCCAATCATTAGCCCAAATACATTCTTCACGAATTTGATGTTCTAATTTACTTATATCAAAATCAAGATATCCTGTTTCAATTTCTTTATATTTTAAATACACAAACCTCTCGAAATTCTTTATGTTTTTTCCACTTTTTATTAATAGGTCAGTATTAACAAATTCCTTTATATAATCATTATACTGATCTTCTTGATTTTCTTTATAAACTCTAACACATTTTAATGATCGTATTGCTTCTAATAGTTTAGGTGCTTGAGTTTTTTCAGAAGGTTTAATCAAAAAAAATAAGTCCTCAATAGTAAGATTTTTATATGAAAAATGTATGTCTTCCCCTAATATTAATGATTCAACAGTATCCAACTCAGATAAAGTAGAGTACTCACCAGTTGGATCTAATAATATTGCTTTTGTTCTGTTTTTAGAAATACCTTCAAGTAATTTAGATATAGTCCAACTTTTGCCTTCACCAGTTGTTCCAACAACGGCACAGTGTCTACTAAACACTGATTGTTGAGAGACAACTACTTTCGTATCTTTATTAGAAGTCAGGCTTCCTAAATCTAAAAATAAAGTTTTATCAGATTCTTCTTTTTCTCCAAATCTCAAAACATATTTTTGAATAAATGAACTTGAACATACATAAACTTTTGAACCTATGCTCGGAAATTTATTGAAGGAATTATTAGCTTTATTACTTTCAAAGTAATCGAAAGACAATAATATTTCTATTTTTGCAGTTGGATGAAGATCTGAACTTCTAAAAGATTTATCACTAAGTGCTAATCGTTCTTTTTCTGGTAAATCAATTTCAGAGATTTTCCCAATAAAACCATGATTTTCTCCTTCTATTGTTACAAAGTTACCAACTAATCCACCATTAAATTCTTCACCAGAAAAGAATGTTTTGCTCAATAAAGTTGAAGAAGGGAAATGTACTTTTACAAATTGGGGATTTACATGATTAATATATCCAAGAAAATATTTGTTATCAAATGGATTACTATTAGTCAATTCCAATTCTCCTTTCTTCCGAGCGGTCATAAACATCACATAATGGATAGTATTTTACAAAACTCTCAAATGTTTCATTAATTAAATTAATGTTTCCTGACTTTTCAGCTTTTTCTTTGAAGAATTTATACCGCTCTTTTTCTTCATGAACATCAGGTGAGACAATAAGCATTGTAATACTTAAATTCACATTCAAAGCTTCTTTAATCATTGCTGTAATGTGGGCATCACCAAAACTAAACCCTATTATGATTAGTAGGGTATTCTTGCTTCTCGTTTCTTGTTGAAACCTTGACATCATTTCAAAAAAAGGTTGTCTATAGGAAGACTCATACTTAGTTGAACTAGGATAAATCATTAATGGTTTTTTAGTGTTATTTGTTTTAAATATCTTTCCATTACTCTCTTCCCAATCAATTGAGCCATGTGGCTTGTATAAATGAATAACATTAGAAACAAAATTTTCTTCAGATAATAATCTGTGACTTGCACGTGAAACGATGTCATAATCAAAATATGCTCCATTAAACTGTCTTGGAGAACTAAATGAAAAACCATCTATAATAATATACCCTCTGTCGGAAGCGGCTTGTTCAAAAAGGGTGTCATAATTTAAAGTGAAAATTTTAGTTCTAGCATACTTTGTTTTTCGAGAGGTAAGTTTTTTTATAAATTCATGATGCGGTGCATTTTCAGGAATTATAATATGACAATTATTACGAATAATACTTTTTATTTCATTAATTGTAGAAATAATTTTATTATCAGACGTAGATATTTTTTGGTATAAATCGGCATGTGAAATAAAATCCTCTAAATTAGTATTTTCTTCGGAAACATCTAAAAAGTTTATTTGATTAGCAAATTCTTTTATCCTCTGATAAGAAAGCGCTTCTTTCACTTCATTCCATAATCCAGTCATTAATTTGCCTTGATTAGTTTTACCAATATTATATGAGCTACCTGCACCTGTCAAAACAACTATATTTTCATATTGTTTAGCTAAAATATTTTGATAAGTATTACGCATTAATCTATTTGCGCAGTCTTCAATGCTTTCGTTCTCTTCTTTATCTTCTTCAGATAATATCTTACCATCTACATATACACCTTTATCATCATAAGCGATTGTATTTACATTGGAAAAAAAGATTTTTTTCAATATTGTTCCCCCTAGAAGACTAATAGTTTACAGTAATTATATCACTCTTACAATAGGAGTACTAAATATTCCCATCAACATATTACATAGTCATAATTTATAAGTGAAACATTTAATCTTAAATTTTTTTATATTATGAGTGGTATTATAAACTAATTTTTAACCATTCTATTCTAGGTTAACAAATAATATCGTCATATTTAATAACCACGTCAAAAATCTAAGCTGATAAACATCACATTGATTTTTTAACAAGTAAATGGCGACTTTAAATTTTCTTATCCTACAGCCGCCGTTAAAAGAGCTACTATTAATTATGAACTATCAAATAATAGTTTTATACTTTTTCTATTGTGTTCCCACACCCCAGATCAATTACCACCGAAACGGTAATGTGGTTTTTCAGTATTTTATTTCTCGTTTTTTCACCTTCTCCTACAAACACGAAATGCTTGTGAAAGTGTTTAAAATTAAGGATTTCTATATAGTTTCTTGTACCATAAGATTAATCATTTGGGAAAACCCCACCCCTCCAACCCGCATTCCACCGTTTGAGTCATAATAAAGTTTTGCTACGGAACCCCTATTTTCACACTTTCTTGGTTCAAAAATGACCGTTTTTCCGGCCTTTTTCGGCTGTTTTTTCATGGTTTTTTCGAAGTTGGAATAAAGTTTTGGGAATGGAATAAGGAAAAATTCTAGAATAGATAGTGGAGAAAAGAGGGATAAAATAAAGAGAAAATATTGAATGAGTATTGATTTATTATTGAATTGGATATTGGATAAACCCAGTAATGACAAGGATTTAGGAACATAACTGCATTGAAAAGATATTGGAAAAGACATAAAAAAACTCGGGCTCCTGATGAGGAAAACCCGAGAAATTATTGGATCTATATTGAAAAAGCAAATGTTTATTATTACGAAATCGGTGGTGGGAGTAGCAGATGTTTATTTTGACAGTCAGGTGTTTATTATTGATCTACATAGTAGAAAGAAGAATTGTAGAGATAAGAATTCAAATACCATTTCACCGCTCATAATATGTCATTCTTTCCCTCATAGTAAATGTTGTTAATTAAAATTACTTCTTCCTTCAATAATGATTTAACTTCTCTTTTCTAATCCTCGGCCATCTAAATTTTGGCACATGCTTTACCATCGTTTCATATAGGATTCCCCATTGTTCTTCTGTTAGTTCTGCAACTGGTATCTCATTTTTTAACCGAAGATTTCTTTTCAAACGCTTAATTTGTGGTACTGTGAATGCACCCCTTAGTCCATAATCGAGCGATAATTGAGGATTTTTCAATACATAATCAACCAATCCCCAAAATACCAAATAATCACTATAAGGGACAATCGGATTAGCCTTTCTATTAATCTTAACCATTGCAGAATCTACTTTAGGTGGTGGAGAAAAGTTTTTTCTTGAAATTCCTTTTACATACCGGATATCAAACCACATCCTCCAAGCAATCACATATGGATCTTTTACGTAATTAGATGTGAATCTCTTAGCTGCTCCTTTTTCCATCAAAAGCACACCTCTTTGGAAATTACTTAATGGGTTGTTAAGGAGTTTCTTCATAATTGGTGTTGTGATTGCATAAGGGATATTCGAAACAACAATAAAAGGCTCTCGGGGTAACGAAATCTTTAATATGTCTTGTTTGATTATAACTGTATTTTTTAATTCAAGTTGATCTAATTTCTTAATAAACTTTTGATCGTATTCTACAGCGAGAACTTTTCTTGATCGATTACTTAAATCATTAGTGATGGCACCTTTTCCAGCACCCAATTCTAATACAAGATCTCCTTTTGACATACGAGCAATGTTTATAATATCTTTTATAACTTCTTTGTTATTCAGCAAATGTTGCCCGCTAAAGTTCGGGAAATCTCTTTTAATTCTTTTTGTATGTTGGTATTTTTTCCTTCTTTTTGTCATTAATCATACAATCCTTCCTTAAAATAATTGATTTTCAGCTCTGAACTATAACGCAAAAAAACCACAGAAAAAGACATCTGTGGTTTCCAGTAAACGGAATCAATTATTTTACATTAAGACAAAAAGACATTGCGACGTAACAGAAATTTAAACGTCACTAAACAGGCCTTTTAGCATTGAAAAGCCAAAAAACCGAATACTCAATCGTAAAAACAATATAAGGAAAGAGTGAATAATCACCCTTCCCTCTCATTTAACAAAATATTTTAATGGGGATTGTTAAATAAAATGGACAGACTTATCCCGTTTACTCTGTAAGCGAAATTAACAGAGCCTTCGAACGTATTAAATTACATGTTCAAAGCACGGTAAGTCTTAATTACTCCCATAATATTTAACAACCCTCCTTAGTTTAATTACATTAGATACGACGTATATACTAGCATGGACTATAGATAATTTCAAGAAAAAATACTAGATACTCAAGAATAAAATAAAATTTATTACAGTTATGTTTTTGATTTTTTCTCTTCACAATATCGGTATTATCAATGTCTGCTCTATTAGTTAAATGCTTCATAATTGCTTCCATCGCACGTAAACAATCACTTGTTGCATCTTTTCTCTCCCTTAGAAAACAAATCATATTTAAGAAATATTTAATAACTCTTTTAGGTTTTTATAAGATATTGAGGGTATTCTACTGGTAGAAAATATTAAATGGAGAAAGAAGGAGTTAATTATGTCAAACATTAACACATTTAAAACATTAAATTGGAAACTTATTTCAACACTTTCCATAATTGCACTTGTGAGACCATTTATGAGCATTTTGGGGATATCAGATGCACTTGGTAAGCCAGTTGCAAGTATAACGGCAACAATACTCATTACAATCATTTGGATAACAACAGTATACTTAACACAAGATTCCCACCCCATCGTTACATTGGTTTTTACGGGGATTGGTTACGCTATATTGGCAATTATTATTAGTGGAATCTTATCACCTATTCTAACGGGTCATTTGCAAGGGCCATTAACGAATCCTCGTGGCATCGTTAGTGTATTGTTAACGAATGTTATTTGGGGTTTAATTTCGGGGTTAATTGCTAGTTCATTATTAAAGATTAAAGGAAAGTAAAATATAAACATTTTTTCAAAACACTATCTCTTTCCACTTTATGAGGGATTGGCGTATTTTTATATGCGTTTGTTACATTTAAGAATTACTTAAGAAATAGAAATGGTTTAGGTAGTATTAATTTTTAAGTTCTAAGATTGTGACATAGGCAATTAAATCTGTCTTCGAGCCTTGTTATTGTTAACCCCTGCTAATGGCAAAGTCTTGTTAGTATATGAGGATATAACAATATTTAATTCGCCCAAACAAACATAAGTAAAGGCAGAAAAAATTGGGTTTATATTTCAATCGTCCAATTTAATTCCTTACCTAACAATAAAAGTAAAAGATCAATTAATGCTCATTGCAGACATTAGAATTGGGAATAAAAAGTCGAATTTACAAAGAGTTAATGAATTATGTATGGATTTAGGGATAAGTCATCCATTAAAACATTATCCAAAGAACCTTCCTGGTGGTGAAAACAGAGAGTAGCTATCGTCTGGGTCTTTTTGAATAATCCTTCCATATTGCTAGCAAATAAACCTACCGCCAGTTTGGTTCCGATCGAGGTAGAAAGGTTGTTGAAATGATATCCCATAAAGTAAAATCAAAAAATAAAGCAGTAATTATGGTGACACACGATGAAGAGTGCTTCATGTTGCTGATCGTGTTTTATATATGGAAGATAGTAAACTAATTGATAAGGATTAAATAGTCAAGGCTGTCAAGCAATCTTGAAAGCCTTGGTTTTCCAATTTTGCAAATCTTTATTATAATAAAGCAACGAACATAAGCAGGTGATAACCTTGTCAATAAAAAAGCGATTAATTTTCTCAAATATAGCAGTGATTGTTATTCCGGTTATTGGTTTTCTCCTAGTAGAAATCATTTGGGGATACATACTGTTTGTCATTTTTAATGGAAACCCTACAGGCAAAGATTTAACCCTGTTTATTAGCGTTCGATTTATTGCAATGATCTTAGTATTAATTGTAACAAATGGATTATTAACATACTATGTCTTAAAAAGTATCCTCATCCCTATTAAGGAGCTATCTGTTGCTGCAAATAAAATTAGTGAGGGTAATTTGGATTATAGTGTGGAATCCAACAAGAAGGATGAACTTGGTGAGCTTAGTAATACATTTGAAAGAATGCGTTTAAAACTAAAAGAAGCAAAGGATGCCCAGCTACAATATGAAAAAAATCGGCATGAGCTAATTGCAAGTATTTCTCATGATTTGAAAACACCCTTAACCTCCATAAAAGGCTATATAAAAGGAATTCAGGATGGCGTGGCGAATACTCCAGAAAAGTTAGAGCGTTATTTAAACATCACCTATAAAACGGCAAATGATATGGATGGACTCATTGATGAATTATTTTTATATTCTAAGTTGGATTTAAAAAGTTCGCCATTCCAATTTGAAAAGGTGGATTTATATTCATTTTTTGCTGACTTTATTGAAGAATTAGCATTTAATTTGGAACAAGAACAAGGAACCGCAACTCTTGTAGCGAAGAAAAACGATTCATATGTTGTGATGGCTGATAGAGAAAAATTGAGGCGTGCCGTATCAAATATCCTTCAGAACAGCCTAAAGTATATGGATAAGGAACATAAAAGTATCCAAGTCCTTTTATCCTCACAGCCTGATACGGTAACTATCAAAATGAGCGATAATGGAATTGGTATAAGTAAAGAAGCGATTCCCTTTATTTTTGAAATTTTTTACCGTACCGATGCCTCAAGAAATTCTTCCACTGGGGGTAGTGGGCTTGGACTATCCATTGTAAAGAAAATTATTGAAGAACACGGGGGAACTGTTTGGGCTGATAGTAAATTAGGCAAAGGTACAAGTATTTATTTAACACTGAAAAAGGTGATATAAAAATGCCAAAAGTATTAATCATTGAGGACGAACGAAATATTGCAGAGTTGGAACGGGATTATTTAGAGGTTAATGGATTTGAGAGTGATATTGCTACAACCGGTGAAGAAGGTTTGAGACTCGCCATGACTAATTCTTATAGTCTCATTCTTTTAGATTTAATGCTTCCCGGGATGGATGGGTTCGAATTATGCAAAAAACTAAGGAAAACATTAGATATACCTATCCTAATGGTAACAGCTAGAAAAGAAGATATAGATAAAATACGGGGGTTTGATCGTGGTGCCGATGATTATATTGTAAAGCCCTTTAACCCCAATGAGTTGGTCGCTAGGGTAAAAGCACATATTTCAAGATATGACCGTCTTGTTAATCAGGATTATGAACAAAATGACCTTCAATTCGGTAGCCTCTGTATACAAAATGACTCAAGGCGTGTATTTGTGAATGATGAAGAGAAAACACTTACTGCCAAAGAGTTTGATCTTTTAAATTTTTTAGCCACAAATCCAAACACCGTCTTTACCAAAGAACATTTAATGGAGCGAATCTGGGGCTTTGATTCAATTGGGGATGTGAATACTGTTACCGTTCATATAAGGAAGATTAGGGAAAAGATTGAAACTGTTCCTTCGAATCCACAATTTATCGAAACAATTTGGGGAGTGGGTTATAGATTTAAAAAATAAGGGATGGATTAAACTTGAATGTCCATCCCTTAAACTCTTTATTTCCTCACCACATAGTACTTTAATGGAATGGTATCCTCATAAAAAATGAACCCTCCATTCTATTCTCTAATTTCGTAAAAGCCCCGTTATCTATACTCCTCCAATGCTTCAATGTCCCAATCCCACCATTTTAAAGCTAACCAATCTTCAACTAATGATCTGGATATCGTTTTTTTATCACCTGTATAAGTGTAGCCGAAAAAGCTGATAAATCTACTTGAAATCATTTTAATGAAAGCACTACAGTCAAAACTAATATTGTAGGCATAGATAAAAAGATACTTGGAGAATAACAATAACTGGGTAGAAATTTTTTTGTTAAAATCACACAACATGGTTCAGATTATATTCATTTCTCTTTTTTTATTCCAACAATTAATAAAAGTAAAGCTGCGAAAAGAAACATTGGAGTAAAAATAGATACGATTAAAACTCCTACTATCATAATTAACCAAAATGAATCTATCTTGTAATTTCCAAATTTCATTTAATGTACCTCCTTTAATCTGTAATTCTTCCTAATCCAGAGTCAGTATTGCTTAAAACACATATCTACATACTTGAACAAAGAGCTTAAGGAATAAGAAAATAGATCCAGACTGAATCTATTTTCTAAACGAGTTTGTACATTTCGTACTGCTCAATTGTATCTTTCTTAAATCCAATCTTTCTTAGAAATTCAGCGATATCAATATTATCTGGCATACTGATCTTTAATTTTTGCAAATTTAATTGTTTTATTGAATGGGATAAAAGGCTGCTAGCAATTGCCTTTCGCCTTACTTCTTCATTTACAAATAAAAAATATATTTTCCCTGAATATGTAATGACCAACGTTCCGACTATTGACTCTCCAACATAAGCAGCAAAACGATGAGCAGTATGATCTTTCATAAAGTATTCCACTTCGTTTTGCCAATTGATATGTGTAGGTAGAATATTCTTCCTTACTTCGGCGGCAACAAATAAATCAACTTCTTCTATTTCTAATTTGCGATTTAGTCTATCTAATTTTAATCTATTAGCATCCAGTGCATGACTGAAATAGATTAGTTTATGATTCTTTTTGTATCCCTGCTTTTCATAAAAACGAATGGCACGCTTATTTTCCGAGAGTACTTCTAAACTTAAACGCTCGCATTTCTGACTAATTCCGTTATCAACAAATAAGCGGAATAACTCTTGACTCACGCCTTCTCCACGATATTCTGGTTTCACACACAATGTACCACATCTTAAATTTTTGTACCCACCATAAGTTCTTACACCGCCAAGCACCAATCCAACAGGTTCATCGATATCAAATGCAATAAACGAATCTTGGAATGTATTTCCTTCCTGACCAAAAAATCGTTCAAAGAATTGCCCCATTGTAATGTTCATTGGAATGGCATAATCTGAATAACCATACAAAAATGCTTCATGAATGGATGACCTATCTACTTCCGAACATCTTTTATATTTCATGTTGCTTCCTCCAATTATTTTCTCCTTTTAAAGCACTAATTTGCCACCATGATAACAAAAGATATTTTTAGGATTGAGAGATTTAATTTTTCTCAAAGACTGCTCAGCTTTTTCGATATCCAAACAAAAGTGCGGATTTGCAATCACCATTTTGTTCTCCTCATTAACCGCTGCATCACCCGTAATAACACTATTTATTGAAGGAATATATAAGGAAATATGACCGGAAGTATGTCCAGGTGTTTCCATGATCGTACATTGTCCGTCAAGAATTTTGTCACCATCACGAACCTTTGTATCGACTGAAATATGCTTCAAACTTTTTAATTGTTGAACAAACCATATGCCGAATTCCTTTTCTTCCTTTGCTAACATGGGTAACATTTCTTCAGCTTGAACTAACCTTTCCGCCTTTTTTTCACCGCTAATGAATGTTGACTCTATTTCACTAGCAATAATTTTTATCCAAGGATATTTTGATTTAAAGTCATATAAAGAACCAATATGATCGTCGTCATAGTGAGTAATGATAATACTCTTTAAATCATTCATTTTATAGCCATTTTTTATAATCTCATTTTCAATTAGGGGTAGAAAATTGACATAACCAGTATCTACTAATGTTAAATCGTTATTTAAAACAATTAAGCTAGGATAAATTTTCTGTTTCTGTCCATTAAAATCAAATTCAATTGGAAGTTCTATTATCTCCATTTCCTTACACTCGCTTCTCAAAGTATTCATTTTGCAATATTCCCATATAAATAATGTCATGCCACTTGCCATCTCTAAATAAACTTTGTCTACTGTTTCCTTCCTGACAGAAACCGAGTTTTGTATACATACGAATTGCTCTATCATTAAACGAAAATACTCTAAGAGAAACCCGATGAAGATTCATTTCGTAAAAGGCATAATCCAGCAATAACTTGAGTGCTTCCGAACCATAACCTTTCCCCCAATAATCCTTTTCTCCGATATCAATAATACACTCGGCATTTCTATTCTTATAATCAATATTTGTTAATGACACAACTCCAATTGATCGTTCATTTTCTATTTCAACGATGATGTAACTCTTCGCACTATGTGAGCCTAAAATTACTTGTTCAACAAATTCCTTTGTCGTTTCCATCGGATAAACATCTAAAGAAGGATTAGTGAAATGCATCACTTCCAAGTCATTTCTCCATTTATGATATAGTTTCGTATCTTCCGTCGTCATTTTTCTTAACTTCAATCTCGATGATTCAAATAACATTAAATCACTCCTTATTTATAATTGTTGGATTTATTAATTTTTCTAAAGAATAAAGTAAGACTGTCAGTTGATCTTTTACTATGGTTTGTTCATCTCCCAACTGGTAAGTGTCTAACATTAATCCATTCAAAAATGACAAGATAAACATTGCAATGGACCGGGAAGATTGCTGTGGTTTAAACTCTTTAGTACGAGTACCTTCTTCGATTAACTTTTCTATGGCTTCAGTTGTTCGAACATAACGTTTAGAAAGATAAGAAGAATCATCTTTAGATTTTACATAATCGGAAGACAAGAAGAATTCCGTATTTGCATGGACCAATGTTTGATCAATTTTCTCAATATAGAATTGCCATTTTTCAACCCAGTTCTTTAATTTTTCCCATAAAGTTATTTCACTAGAAGGTATAAAATAATCTATATTTTTTTGATCTTCATACTTTAAAACTTCAATAAAAGTATGGTCAATATTATTAAAATAGCTATATAATGTTCCTCTTGATACTTCAGCTTCATCCATAATGTCTTGCATGGAAGTACGAACAAATCCTTGCTCAATAAACACCTTCCTAGCTGCTTCAATCAATTCTATCTTTTTCTTCCTTTTATACTCTTCACTCACAATCGGGGCCATAAAATCCCACCTCCATAACAAATTTAACATCATACTATACACTAGTGTCGTTTTTATTATACATCATAACGACACTAGTGTATACTTTACGTTTCCCTAACTAAAACATTAATAAATCGAACTCGTTAAGTTCTACCATTTAGTCGTATTGAAGAAATCTTGAACTCTATTAATAAAAAGGCATGAAAAAACTCGGGCTCCTGTTGAGGAAAACCCGAATTTTTAATGAGTTTTATATTAAAAAAGCAAATGTTTATTCTTACAGAATTGGTGGTAAAGTTAGCAAGAGTTTATTATGGTTGCCAAGAGTTTATTCGAGATCTACATAATAGAAATAATGATTTCAATGATAAAAGAGAAACACGTATTCCGTCTGGTATGTCTCTGATTTGTGAAATAGATATGTTTATACATCCAAACCAATCTCTGATTTCTATATAGAGTTTTAGTTAATTTGGTCTTTCCATCTCACTCATGAATAACCACGAACCGAGTACCAAAACAATAATAACTACGTAAAACAGAACCGTTTTCAATTTAGGCCTACTACCATTTATTAAAACTTCAACGCCCAATGGAAGAAGTGCGATGCAGAGCCCAGTTAATGAAATAATCGTTGTCATATTTGTTCCTTTTAGCACCCCTAACGCTAAGGTAAACATCACTCCTAGAGCAAGCGAACGAAACCATCCAAAAACTTTAGACGCATATGCTCCTATAGCTAATACAATCCATCCAAAAAAGATAGAGAAATTTAATATATTAACAACATGGAACATGCCATAAAAATCTCCTACAAGGTTTGTAGCAACGTCAACGTCTGTACTTCTTACAATTTGAAAAGCGAAATGATCTACTCCCGAGTGGAACGCTCTTGCAAATAGACCAACAATGACTAATAAGCCACCCCAAAAACCTAAACGTGGTTTTTTATTACTAATTAATTGTACAAGTATTAAAACAGCTGGAAATAGTAGAATTGTTCCAATCAAAAAAAGACTATAGGATATAAGCATTAAGGTCGGATGTGTATTATAAGCAGCTAGCTGATCTGGGAAAAAGAAATTAAATCTTATTCTCAGCAAAGCAGAAATAACTAATAGGATGGGAGCTACGATTAAAGAAATTCCCCCAAGCCATCTTCCTGGAAAATTTGCTAAACCCTCATGTAATGCTTTTTTCTGTTGATTCATTTTTTCACCTCTTGCCTGGTACATACATTTTCGTAACCATCATCATCACTATTACATTTTTAGTCTTACGCTAATAACGCTAAGATAAACTAGATTTTTTTATGGAAAATAAACCAATAACTCCACCAATAGCAATCAATAAAATATCTATCGCAATTTCCCAACCTTGAAACATATCAATATAATTCACCAAAAACCAACTTTTCCCACCATTTGTCAAATGATTTAACAAACCTCCTACTCCCTGAATTAGGAGTAGTAAACTAATTCCACTAATAATTTCTTTCATATTAAACACCTCGTTCATTTTTTTAATTTAAGATACCTCTAATACCAATATTAAAAAATACTGCTCCTACTACACCTATTGCTACTAAAACTGAAGAAATCGGTGCTTCATTTAATTTTGTTTTTATATTTCTCAGAAAGTGCTGCAGTTTATCTTTAAACACAATACTAATTCCTAACAATAATAAGGAAGGTAACACCATTACAAGATTGTACCCAATTATTACAAATATAGAAGAAAAAGAATTAATTGACAGATGATTTAATAAAAAAATCGAATAGAAATAAGGCAATGCCGTTACAAATTCAATAAGAAATACAATAATACCCAAAATAATTATTCCCTTTATTGTTGTCTGTCTTGGAATCCATGACGTAAAACGTTCTATTGTGCTTTCTTTTGGTTTTATGAAGCTAACTAAAACAAGAAGTGTTCCCGTAACAGTATAGAACCAATTGATAAAATCAAATTCAGATAACTGTTCAATCAACTCCAATAGTGTATCTCCACCAAAGTACAGGAATAAACCAATCATGAAATAACCTAACTGAATAACAAGCAAAAATACAAATAGACGAGAAGATAGCTGATTAGGTTGTGTAAGTAATAAATAGCCCGTAATAGCTAGCACACCAGGACTTAATATATCAACTAAGGCACAAATGGAAATAATTAGTAGGGCTACGGATATATCAATTGATGAGGAAGGCATCATTGTTTCAATGATTTCAATCAAATAATTAGTCCCCCTTTATATAGTGTGTTACCATTAAAATAACACAATGTGTTAAAAAGATAATAACACACTGTATTAAAAAAAGGAAGTGGTTTTCTATGCCCAAAATAGTTAATCATGAGCAAAAAAGAAAATTAATTGCTGAAGCTGCATGGAAGATAATTAAAAACGAAGGAATTGAAAAAGCATCTATACGAAAGGTTGCAGCAGAAGCCGGCATGTCTTCTGGTGCTTTAAGACATTACTTCTCAACTCAGGATGAAATGCTCTTGTTTATTATGGACTACTTCTTTGATGCAGGAAAAAAACGCTCTGATCATAAAGAATGGTCAAAAGATCCATTAAAGGCCGTTGAGGAAGTTTTACTAGAGCTAGTACCAATCGATGAAGAAAAGAAAATTGAAACGAGTGTCTGGTGGATTTTTGCACTCCGTTCCCTTACGAGCCATGCATTAAAGGAGAAGAAAGACGAATTGACTGACGGTACATATGAATTAGCAAATTCAATGATTGAGATATTAACTCTAAAAGGGATTCTATCAGATTCAGTTAACGTAGAGTTAGAACGAAGTCGATTATCTGCATTGATTGAAGGTCTGTCATTTCATGCGTTGCTACGACCTGATGTGTATACTCCATTAAAGGTGAAGGAAGTAATCAGTTACCATTTAAAAACACTCTGTAATAAATAAAAAATACTGAAGTAGATAATTTATTCTCATTAGATTATCTACTTCCACCCTTTTTGTTATTAATAAAAGTATGAGTATTGATTTCCTATTGGAACTTATATTGAAGAAACCTTATTGAAAAGATATTGAAAAAGCCATCAAAAAACTCGGGCTCCTGATGAGGAAAACCCGAGAGAATATTTGATTTCTTATTGAAAAGGCAAATGTTTATTATTACAGAATTGGTGATGAAATTAGCAAGAGTTTATTATGGTTGCTAAGAGTTTAATATTGATCTACATAGTAGATTAAAGAGATAGGAAACAAGAATAAAACCTAACTTATTCAGAAAAAGACATATTTAAACACCATTAATTGATGTATTCAATGTTATACATATACATACCCTTTCTGTATAGAGCATTTCTTTGGATTCTTAATAGAAGTGAATAGCAAAAAAGGATTGAATCTTGTTTTAGATTCAACCCTTCATTTTTATCTACGTTTTTTCTCTTGTTCTTTAAAGAACTTCCTGGAGTTTTTCATACCGCCCATCTCACTAAACATATCATTTAGCTTTTTTTCTATCACAGGCACTCTTTGTTCATCTCTTGTATTTCTAATTATCATTGAATAATTTATAGCTTGTGAAAAGGGATAAAAACTGTTCGTAATTTACATTTTTTAAATCATTTATTTTCGCATGTTTTAAGGCTTTATTAAATTGATTTTTGGTAAACAGTTTTTTGTACTCCTTGTTAACCCATTTCATTACAAAGTATTTATATTTTTTTCTATCTTGATATGACATTTTTATAGGCTTTCTTTTCAATACAATTAATGAGCTATCCACTTTAGGTTTCGGATGAAAATAATGCCTAGGAATTTTTGCTAGTATAGAAATATCTACTTCTGCCATTAAGAGCAATGCTAGTGATCTGTTTGTATTTAATAATCTTTTTGCAAAACCATATTCCACAATTAAATAACTTACTGTAGCCGTACTTTCATAAACAATTTTTCTAATTATACTTGTGCTTATGTTGTAAGGTATACTTCCAAAGATTTTATATGATTTATGTTTAGGAAAATTAAATTTCAAGATATCATCATTTACAATTTGATAGTTAGCGTAATTTAAAAGTTTATCCTGAGTTACCCCACATAATTTAGGATCAATTTCTATAGCTGTCACATAATTACACCGATTTACTAATTCAATAGTAAAATGCCCTTTACCAGCACCAATTTCAAAAATGTTATCATTTTCGTTTAAATCTATCTGTTTCATTATTTTTTCAATATGATATTTTGAAGTAATAAAATTTTGACTATCCTTTATATTTACCTTGTTCATTATAACCTCTCCTATTTAGGTTATAATGAATTCCATTTTAACAATTCATTATAACCATTTATTTTTCGTTTGGTTGATAATGAACTGTATCTATTACAAAAACACTAAAAATAAGCATAATTTATTTCCCTTTCATTATTTATACAAATAACAACTTTTAGTATCTAATCTATATTATTGTTATTATCTTTCTTGTTCACCAACTCTTTTTATACTTTCTCTACATTTATATTAGCTTTTCAATATTAATTTTTGCTCTTCGATAACATATACAGAATCAGCCACTGACTTAACAAAGGTCCGATCATGTGATACGAGAAGAACTGTACCTTCATATCCATTCAAAAATCTTTCCAATGCCTCAATACAAAAAACATCCAAAAAGTTTGTTGGTTCATCTAAAACCAATACATTATACCTTCCAAGAAATAACTGACACAATACTAAACGAGTTGCCTCTCCACCACTTAGATCCTGGACATTCTTTTTTATATCATTACCAGCAAAATTCATGGCATGAAGTACAGATCGGATTTTGCTTTCATTGTAATCACTTCGATTTTTAATAAATTCCAATACCGTTTCTCCTTTTGAAAATCGGTAGTCCATTTGCTGATACGTTCCTATGACAGCTTTTGGCGAAATCGTTAACCCTTCACCATGTTTTAATATATGATGAAGCAACGTTGTTTTTCCTGATCCATTTTTTCCTGTTATAGCAATCGTCTTTCCTAAAGGAAATTGAAAGTTCACCTCTCTGAGAAGTGTTTTATCCCCAGCTTTCAGTGTTACATTCTCCCCCATTATCGGGAACTTATTGTGTAATTGAAGAGCATTTGACTGATGAAAACGAATGATTTGCTCCTCTTTAGGAGCTTCTACAGCTTCAAGTTGTTCCACTCTCTGTTCGATCGCTTTTGCTGCACGTTGTATGGATTTTTGACTCGTACCTTTTGATTTCGTTTCAAACATTCGATTTCCTTTAACTTTTGTTACTTTTTTATCTCCTTGTGTTACTTTTTCCGCCTTTTGCATTTTTTCCTCAGCAGCTTTCATGAGACGTGTTTTTTCTTTAACATATTTTTCATGCTGTTCTAGTAGTTGTTTCTTCTCAAGCTCTTTTTGACGGACATATTCAGTGTAATTCCCTGTATATTCTGTTACAGTTCCTTCTTCTACTTCCCAAATTTTTGTCACTAGTTGATCTAACACATATCGATCATGACTTACAAGTACGAGTGCACCATAATAGTACATCAATTCTTCTATAAAAAACTGCGTACCATCTGAATCAAGATGAGTAGTTGGCTCGTCAATTAATCGAGCTTCATAATAGCTAGAGAAGATTTGTGCAAGTTTGAGTCTCGTTTGTTCCCCACCGCTAAAGTTACTAATTTCAGTTTCTGGAATCGCCAGTTTCCCCTTTAAATCGTAATCAATCTCTGATTCATTAGGCGTTGTTAATTGGTCAAAATAAGCAAAATCTACGTGACGTTTGACTAGTCCACTTGACGGATGAATGATTCCTGCGAGCAACTTTAACAATGTGCTCTTTCCAGCACCATTTTTCCCAACAATTCCGATACGATCAAACTGATGTATCGCTAGTCGTTCTATTTCTAATACTGTTTTATCTAAATAATTCAATTCTATATTTTCTAGTTCAAAGCATACTTTTTCCATGTTTGCTACCTCCCGAAAATTAATAATTTCGTACCGATAGCTAGGATCGATACGAGCTTTTTGCTTTTATTTCAAGTTCAAGCTCGTATCAAAAAAATAATAAAAACTGCATGAATATCTCCTCCTATTTTGCTTTCCTTGTTATAACTGCATTTATGACAATCAAAATACCTATTATAGAAAATAATGAGGCAACATTTGTTAGTTCAATCAAAACTCCAGCCATCGCATAACCGATTGGTGTCACCAATAACGAAAGACTAGTTACAAAGCTAAAAACTCTTCCCAAGAGATGAGGTTGTATCTCTGTTTGAATAAAGGCATAGAATGGTGCTGAAAACAATGGTCCAGATAAACCAACCAAACCAGCCATCACAATAAATGCAATGAAGAATGACGGCGGTACTATACCAGATATGATTAATGCAACCCCCATCAACAGCATTCCTGTAGCCATTGTTTGTATTTTATCGAAACGATCACCTAGTACACCTAATAGTGATCCCCCAACAATTAATCCAATAGCAAAAGTAACCTCCACTATACCAGCTTCTACAACACCTCTTTCGAAATGATTTCGTGTCATAAGTGGAAAGTAAGTACCAAGCGGAATATAAAGCATAGCGACGATGGTCATTGTAATAGTTAGCTTCAAAACAACAGGATGCTTCACTATCGCATGATAGCCTTCTTTCATTTCATTAATAAAGCTACCAAATCCCCCGTCTTCTGTTCTTGTCACCCTCGGAATGTGAATAAACAATAAAATACTACTTGCAATCACAGCACTATAGACATCTAACATTAATACCCATTCGAGAGAGCTAACTGCAAGCAAAGACATTCCCACTGCTGGTCCTGCAATATTTGAAATAGAACTTATCGTCTGTCCCCAACCAGCTACCTTTGTAAGATGCTCTTCAGGTGCAAGTAAAGGTATCGACGCTTGCATTGCCGGCATATGAAATGCGGTTGCAAGGGAACGAATAACTAAAACAAATAACACCAACAAAATACTTGGTTCATAAAAGTACATCGTAATAAATAAGGTTAAACTCCCAAGTGCAACAGTCATGTCTGCTATAATCATCATCAATTTACGTGAGTAGCGATCCGTAATCGTTCCTGCAAACGGACCAACTAATGCTTGTGGTAAAAACCCAGCAAGACCTGCTAGTGTCAATACGAGCGGCGAACCATCCGTTGTATCCGTTAACCACCAAATAATACTAAATTGAACAGCAGCACTACTCAGTAACGAAAAGAACTGCCCAGTAAAAATCGCAATAAATTTTCTTTTCCAATTTTTATTTTCCATAATGTTCCCTCCAAAATAAAAAAATCACAAGCATCTGCCTGTGATTGAAGTAAAGGGAAAAAGCCCTATCCATATTTTATAAGGAAGCCATGAATAGCCGTCCACAAATAAACCTACCTTTAGTATAACAAAGGTAAAGAAAATTTGTACAAAAAATAAAGAAAGGCAGAACCATCCGCCTTTCTAAACATTCCATATCATTATCCTGAATAGAGATTGTTGTTAGTACCTATCGTTAAATAGGTTAAAAACACCCCCATAACGGGATAATAGATATCTTTTCAAATATGAAATGAAAGATTATTAAAAAAGGACAGACTAATCCCATTACTCTGCAAACACAAAACAGAGCCTTTGAACGTATTCAATTACTGGTTCAAAGCCTAAGAAACGTAGTCTCATCGAATGTGTCATTTTTTAATAATCCTCCTTACCGTTTATAAATACAGTAATTAGTATAGATAATCTTTTGTCAAAAGTCAAAGGAAAATAATGCCTATACAATCTGAGAAAGTTATTTAGCCTTAACTTAATAACTTTTCTGTTTCTGAAATAAGTTGCTGTAACATTTCTATTCCTTCTCTTGTCCTGTCAGGATCGGAAGAAATCAATGTAACGATCTGATCGATGCTATGTTTGTAACTTTTCGGTTTTATACTGAAGTTATCAATCATCCGGACTGCTTTCTTCTCATTGATACAGTATTCTTCATTTAAAGCAAATAATACTTGATTTAAACATGAAATAGTTCGGAAGCTGTGTCCCATAACATACGAAATATCATCCCTATCCACGGTATCCTTCGCAAACATTAAAGAAAAAGATGCTTCAAACATGAAATAGCCGATTATGGCATCCTTTAAGGCTTTCGGATAAGGCTTTGTCTTTGCTTTTAAATCTGAAATTTGATTGGTACGCTCAAACAATATTTTGCTAATGGAGATTTCCCCCATATACATAACATTTAGATAGGCATGTGGGTGTCCCGTATGATAATGAGTAGAAACCTTGCCCTCTAAACAATCATCAATTACTTGAGATACCCTTTTTACATCCCGAAAAATCAAATCTACATGGTACCCTTGAACGACAATCCACCCACCACCATTTATCCAAGCACCCCATTCACCCAAAGAGGTAACTAAGTTTTCTCTGTGGTCATCATCCAATTTTGTTGCTATTTTACCAACATCTTCAACATCAAATCCTGCTGACTCATCATAATAGATTCCAATGTCAATATCTGAAGTTGCGTGATTTGTACCCCTTGCTCTTGAACCTCCTAAGACTACACCAACAATGCCAGCCACATCTTTTAACTCTTTACTTATTTCATTCATAATGTTTTGCACGATCATAAACTTTCAGCTCCTTAAATATTGTCAAATTTCTCATTTGCAACTTTCGGCTAATCATTCAAAAAATACGCTAGGATATTCTACAACTCCTGAAACCTTATCAAGAACATTTGCATGTAATTCAATTGCCATGAATGCTTCATCTGGGACTTCGAAAGGTGCCTTTATCCCCCAAGTAGATGCTTTTTTGAACCCGAACTTCGGATAATATTCTGTATGCCCCAAGACGAAAACCGAATCATATTCAAGCTCTTTTGCTTTTTTTAATACTTCACTAATTAAAAACTTCCCTACACCTTTATTTTGATAATTTGGTAAGACAGATACAGGTGCAAGTGCGAGCGACTCTACAACTTGATCGTCATTCTTAATTTTTATCTTGGATAAAAGAATATGTCCCACTACTCGATTATTCTCATTATCCATCGCCACTAAAGATAATTCTGGAATAAATACATTTGAGTTCCTAATTCGAGACACCAAATTATGTTCATTGCTATCACTGTGTTCTGCATTAGCAAATGTACACTTTACCACTTCTTCAGTTACTTTATAGTCCTCGACCTGTTCTTGCTTAATTTTTATGTTCATCTTTTCATAGCTCCTGTTCTCAATTTAAGTCATAGTATCGAGATTAATCTAAAATACACTAAAAGGTATTAGGCAACTATAGATGGAGATAGTTTCATACCTTCTCGGCCAGATCTAGTTTCAATCCTTCATTAAAAAGGCAGTAACTATTTTTATATTTGGAGTAACAAATTGCTCATTTTTCAATAGTTTAAACATTGTCATTCCTTGTATGGAGGCAAAATAGAACAATGCCAACTCTGAAGGACTCCCTTCTCTAAATTGACCTAATTTTTGACCCTTTTCAATTAATCGAGTCGTTTGCTGTATCAATTCTTCACTTATCTTGTTAAGGTTTTGTAATTGTAGTGATTGGTTCTCCATTGTCAAAGATTGGTTCATCAGCATATGAAACTGAGCATATTCATCATCTTTATCAAGATCATTTAATATTTCTAGTGTAAACTGTTGAATTAACTCAACTGGAGATTCCTCACTTTGAAATCTTTCCACTAGCCTCTCCAATCCTTTAGTAGCATAAGTAACCAATTCATAAAATAAATCTTCTTTCTTTTTATAATGCCGATACATTAGTCCAATGCTGATCCCTGCACCTTCCGCAATATCCTTCACACTTGTAGCAGCAAACCCCTTCTTTGCAAATAGCTTGATAGCAGACGAATGGATTTTGTCTCTTGTCGCTATTCTCATCGCCTCAAATTGTTCTTCTGTTCTAGGCAATTTTTCTCTCTCCTTATCGCCTTTTCCTGAATCTATCAATATGGCCCTTAATTTTTTACATACTTCAAAGATAAAAAATTATTGATTCCAATCTTCTTGGCTCTCTTTTCTGGGATCGGCTTTTTTCTGTATTCTTCAAAGCCTAACTTTGTATATAGATTCATTGCCGGCATATTCGTATCTGCAACCTCTTCAATGACGTAATCATCATACGGTGTATTTTCAATGATATGTTGGATAATCTGTGTTGCGACACCTTGTCCTCTAAATTCAGGAGCCGTTCCAACAAACTCAATCGACCCAGTCTTAGGAGGGAAATTTTCATAAGGAGCTTCAAACTCTTTCTTCAAAAAGATCCCTGCAATGCTTCCTTTATAGTAACCTAAATGCTTTCTCAATTCCTTTTTATTTAATTTTACCGATTTTTTTATTCCATCTGTACATGCTGTAACTCCAGCAACTTCCCCATTTGCAATCGCCACATAAAATTGATCTAACACAAACATATGAGCAAAAGCCTTTGCGATAATCTTTTTATCTTTTGAAAAATAGCCTAGCCATTGTGTAAAACCTTCCGCAAAAATCTCAGACATCTGCTTCCTTACGTCTAAATCTGTTTTATCCGCTTGGACTATTGTAAATATTTTATTCTCTGACTTCATATATGAATCTCCTTTGATCAGTTTTAATTAATGAACATTTATTCATTATAAAACCGGAATACTATATTGTAAAGTTACAGAATTAAACGTTGCATCAGCATTCAGCATAGATTTCACTTTGCAATTTTAGGCAGAACGCTATTCGCTACATTGAGTTCGTTGGCATTCCTCCAAATTTTCATTAAATCCATCCAACCAAGGCTCTAATATTACAACCGTCAAGTTCTAATGATGAGCGAGTGTTGCAACGACTTGTCCTTTAATGTATTACCGTGATTCTTTGCTTCGTAAATGAATGATACCTACTCTTTGTATCCCCATATTACCCCTGCAAATTATCAAGATTCATCAATATGTAATTGATTTATTCACAAGAATATCATAAAATGACTTACGGGTCATTTTTGACTTTAAAGTCATTTCGAGGTGGTTTAATGAGTAAAAAACAAGAAAAATTTCAAAAGAGACATTCTCTGATATTGAATACTGCAGAACAGATTATTAAGGATAAAGGATATTATGCTTTTAAAATGAGTGATGTGTCTGATTATCTAGATATCGCAAAAGGAACTTTATATAATCATTTTCTATCAAAAGAAGAATTAGTTTTTAACCTTATTTATCCGAAGATGTCACAATCTACAACAACTTTGAAAATAATTGCAAATAAACAGACTGATGCTATTACAAAAATTAAAGAGCTAATTAGAGCAACTTTAGAAAGTTCATACTTTCAATTTGTATTACTTAGCTTTCCTGACATGGCAGCTTTATTCCAAGAAAAAAATAGTTCTGAATTAGAAAAGGTTCAAAATGAAATGATTAAATGCTTTAAAAAAGTAATTGATCAAGGAAAAAGGGAGCAAGTGTTTCATGATGAAATCTCTAATGAATACACCGCACACCAATTATTAATTATTTCGGATCCGCTTATTTATAGCCTTCTCGTTCAAAACAAAAAAATGACACACGAAGACTTCATTACCCATACTACTCGAAACTTTTTATTTGGAATTGCTCAGAATCAATCCCAATAAAGGAGATAAAGGATTATGAAAATGCAAGAGTTATATAAAATTGCCAAAGAAACCTTGAATCCAAGGAAAATATCAAGAAATGGTGAAGCCGGTCATGTTGCTTCAGCTTTATTAACCGAATCTGGTAATGTATATACCGGAGTAGCTATTACCGTTCCATGTTCGATAGGTTTTTGTGCTGAACATTCAGCGATTGCGGCTATGGTTACGGCTGGTGAAAGCAAAATCGTTAAAATTGTTGCTGTATACGAGGATGGAAGTATTTTACCACCTTGTGGCAGGTGTAGAGAATTTATAAGTCAAATTAATGATGATAATGATAATTGTGGAATTCTGTTGCCAGATCATGTGATTAGAACATTAGGTGAACTTTTGCCAGATAGGTGGGATTACAAATGGAATTAAAAATATTAAATGATCGAATGTTTTATTATCCACATCAACCTGAAACAGATCGGCCTATGTTAGCTTATTTGAAAGGTGAAAAAATTGCACTAGCTATAGATGCAGGTAATTCGGCTGCCCATGTTGACGAATTTTACACAGCGTTAGAAACTAAGGGACTAAAAAAACCCGATTTTACCGTAATTACTCATTGGCATTGGGACCATACATTCGGAATGCACCATATTCATGGTCTATCCATTGCACATTGTAAAACGAATGTGATGTTAGAAAATGAAAGGGAAAGATTACGTGATAATTCATATACAAAGTATTTAAAAGAAGAAAATGAATTTATCACTAGGGAGTATTCTGCTAATCAAAAAATCGTTGTTGTTTTATCAGATATTCAATTTAAGGATAAAATTGTTTTGAATCTCGGTGGAATAACAGCAGAAATCTTTCATACTGAGTCACCTCACTCGGAAGATACTGTAGTTATCTACATACCAGAGGAAAAATTACTATTTTTAGGAGATGCGACAAGTGAGGATTTCTTCAATGATGGATATATGGATATAGAAAAATTGAAGACATTGGTTAATCATATAGAAAATATTGATTGTGAATATTGTATTTTAGGACACACAGAACCACTTAAAAAACAAGATCTATTGGATTATCTGTATACTCTTTATTAAACATAGGGAAATACCCTTCTCTAACTTTAATCATTCAAATTAAATAATAGGACATTCCATATTTTATATTACTAATATGAATGTCCCCTTCCTTTTCATTAATTGCACCCCTTCGTGGAAGAGGAAGTTCCATCTTTTGAACAGAAAATATTTTTCACTCTGTCTTCCCTTTTTTAGGTATAAAATTCCGAACAAACCTATACTTTTTTTGGTCATGCCGAGCATATAGATAGCCAAGCACACTGAAGACAATAGCACCAATCAAGTTGACAAATAAGTCCTTCATTGTATCAATAATTCCAATATCAAGATATCCGTGATCTATAACGGTCTCAATCATATCTCCTGAAGGGTCCTTACTTTCAATAACTGTACGTTGAATATCCTCAATCCGATAAACGGCGTTGTTTTCTACATCAATACTTACACTGTTAATTTCCTGAACAATTCTGTCTTTCTGCATATCGAGATTCCCCCATCGGTCTGCGGCGTATTCAAAAAACTCCCACATAACGCCAACAGTCATAGAAAAACAGAAGGTTACTATCGCTAGAAATATTGGGCTCAAATTCATCCCCTCTGCATTCCTATTTAACAGATAGACAAGGGAAAAACCGATACCTGCCGCTAGAAATCCATTTAGCGTATGAAGTGCCGTATCCCACATTTTAAAGTAACCGTAAAAATCACTCAGTTCTCCCAGAATAGTCGAACTAAAAATAAAGACTATTATAATTAGCTCCAATAAGTTAGGTATTTCAATTTTAAACACTCGTTCCACAAGTTGCGGGATAGCAAATAAAACGAGCGTAAGAATAAGAAGAAGAGCATCCCCCCATCTTTGCATAGGAATCTGATTAATTAGCATAAAAACAGCAATTACACGAAATATAACATACACGACAACAATCTTCTTGTTGGCTGTTGTCGTGCTACTAGTAAAGAATCTTTTTATGATATTCATGAATAACATCCTCCAATTAATTAGGATATTCAATTCTTGTTATTATAAACGTTAGTTACCCCATGTATTCCCGTTTCTACAATTCCCCCACTCAACTAAAAAAAATTTTTTAGAAATCATATGCTTAGGAACATAACAGTATTGAAAATATATTGAAAAAGGAATGAAAAAACTCGGGCTCCTGATGAGGAAAACCCGAGAGAATATTGGATTTTGTATTGGAAAGGCAAATGTTTATTATGACGAGCAATTGTTTATTTGTGATCTACATAGAAGAAAAAAGAGTTCAAGAGATAAGATAATTGTAAAATAACAACTAAGCCTTTATTCATTTTTATTTCAATTCTTCCTGAACTAAACATTCATAAATCTTTACCAAACTTCTTTTTAAAATCTTATTGTTTAGATGTAATCTGCTTTTGAACTTTTATAAATCTTTCAAAAAACGAACCAGAATTTCCGTAAATTCTTTTGGCTTATCGTAGTGAATATCATGTCCTGGTGTATCGACATCAACTCTTTTACCATTATTCAATAATTCAACAACTCGGTCAGCATCATCATCTGATAAGGCTGCTACTAATAAGTCTCCATCATAAGTTGTTTTAGCTTTTATGAATACGGTAGGACTTTTGATTTTTGATAATACTTCTGATTGATTATAATCTTCAAACCATGAATGATCATAAAATGTTTCTCCGAATTTACGATCATATGGATACGTTTCTGATTCAAACATTCGATTAATTTGTGGAGGCAAATACACTAAATGGACTGGCTCATTTGGGTGTTTTTCATGATACCTTATAGCATCTTTCGTAAATTTATTCCAAAGAAAATTTCCAAATAACTTTTTCCAGTAGCTATGCTCTAAAGAATAAGCAAAATAATCTTTCACTCCATGTTGATTCTTATAATCTTCATACATTTGAAATCCATATACCCACACATAGGTGTTTTCTCGTCGATTTAGTTCTGTTGCGAAGAAAGGTGAGTCCTCAATCACTGTGCCTAGCACTAATTCAGGGTAATGGGCCGCCAACCATGCTGCAATCATACCACCAGACGAATGACCTGATAAAACTACTTTATCACAAATCTCTACTTCGATAAATTCTGCAAAATCCTTGGCCATTGCCTTAGCTGAATATTTTTCAGGATTCCAATCGGATTCTCCATGACCATGACAATCAACCGCATAAACATGGTAGTGCTCTGAAATTTCAGGCAATACTTTTGCATAATCTTCCCACATCATAGCTTGTCCGTGAATTAATAGCAGTGGTGTTTTTCCGTTACTTGGTCCTTCACCATAATTTAATACAGTACCATCTTTTAATTTTATTTGCTTTTCAGTAAATCCTTTATTGTACATTTTTGTTAATGGTTTCTTCATGTATGTCATATTCGTGTAAAAGTAAGATCCAATTAATGTTATTAGCAGCAGTATTATTACTACAACATATATCATTCCGATTCCTCATCCGATACTTTTATAGGTTTTGAATTTAAAATCGCTTCAGCTAATTCAAAGAACGCTTCTTGTTTAACTAGTGCTATACCTTGTTTCTCATCACCTAGCATTAGTAAAGAGTCACCTGGTTTAATATTAAATATATCTCTTGCTTCTTTTGGAATGACAATTTGTCCTTTAGTACCGACTTTCACCGTCCCAAAAATATGTTTTCCCTCTGGATGTGCCATTATAATTCCGCCTTTCTCTTACATTCAAATGTATTTATTTTCCTACAAGTATAACCTTTCATACCTAGTATATAATTATCTTAGGTATAGTTCAAGGAACAACGACATCGGAACAGAGAATATCAGATAATAACCAATGATCTTAAGACCTTTATTAGACAGGGGATTAATAGATTAATGAAAAAAATAAAAAAGACTGAACCTATAATAGATCCAGCCCGAATAGATATTAAATAGTAATATCCATTTTTAAATTATCTACATCCCCTTTTATTATGAAATGTAGATGTTTATTAATTCGTTTCATATCCCAATCCCACCACTTTATTTTTAACCATTCCTCAATTACTTTATCTGAATAACGTTCTTTTATAATTTTAGCAGGATTTCCTCCAACAACTGTATAAGGGGCTACATTTTTCGTAACAACAGATTGTGCAGCAATAATTGCACCATCCCCAATTTTGACTCCAGGCATAATTGTAACATCTCTTCCTATCCATACATCATTTCCGACTTCAGTATCTCCTTTTATCGGCAGGTCGTCTAAGGAAGGTACGTGCACTTCCCGCCCATTACCAAACAAATGAAAAGGATAGGTTGAGCCATCCATCTGATGATTCGCTCCATTCATAATAAAGGTTGCCCCTGGACCTATCGAACAAAACTTCCCGATAATTAGTCGATCACCGATTACTTCATAGTGATATAAAACTTGTTCTTCAAATGCTTCTCCATGTTTACTATCGTAGTAAGAATAGTCACCAACAGAAATGTTTTTTCTAGCTATAGTTGGCTTGATAAATTGAACGCTTTTATTTCCTTCTAATGGAAATGGGGTTTGTGGATTTGGTCCAAGGAAATTTTTAGCTGTCATAGAATCACTCCTTTATATCGTCGTTTAAAGTTAACTTAGCTATTTTATCGCATTCCAACGCAACCCAAATCATTTTACCCTTAAAACTCGAAATACCGTGTGGTTCTGCATTTGGTGTGTTTATTGGATATTCTTCTATTATCTTATTATCCAGTATTCTTCCAATTTTATTAGCTCCCCACTCTGTAAACCATAACTCATTTCCCACTCCTGCTGTAATTGCATGTGGGCGGGAATTTAACGTTGGTATTTCATATTCAGTTATACTCCCTGATGTTGTTATACGACCTACTTTATTTCCAATAATCTCGACAAACCATAGTGCACCATCATTTCCTCTTGTAATACCAACTGGTCCTGATTCCGGTGTGGGGATTTTAAACTCTGTTATTTTCCCGTCTTCTGTAATTCTTCCAATTGCATTATATTGATTTTCTGTAAACCATAAAGCATTATCATGCCCCATAGTGATAAAGGATGGATAAGAACCCAGATTAGGTAGGTCATACTCACGAATGGTACCATCCCTCGAAATATGTCCAATTCGATTTCCATTAAGTTCTGTAAACCATATTTTTTTATTCGGTCCCTCCGTAATGCCATATGGTCCTGAATTTTCATTCGGTAAATCATATTCAATAATATTACCTTTTTTAGTGAGCCTACCTATCTTATTTGCCCCATTCTCTGTAAACCAGACTTCACCGTCTGAAGATACTGTTAAACACATCACTTTTGCATTAGGAGTCGGTATTGAATATTCAACGATACTTCCATCCATCTGGATACAACCAATCGTGTTTGCTTTATGTTGTGTAAACCATACCTCTCCACTGTTTGAAACAGCTATTCCATAAGGACCTGTATTTCGAGAATTTAGTTCTAACTCTTGATATGAATAATCCATTAAATTATTTGACATAGAAATACCTCCAATCTCTTTATTCTGAGACAGGAGGTAATGTAAACAAAAATATAGACTTAAATAAACATGTTCAATGAGAAAAAATATTTATCAAAGTCAAAAATGCACATTACATTAATCCTATCTCAGAAAAGTAACCAATAAGAAAACATTGTTCATTAAATTATCCTAATGAACACAAAAATAATTATTGATTTCTTCTAAAGTTAGGATTATATGATCATGTGCATTTATTCACCCTTTCGACTATAAATTACTTACACCTTACTACACTTAGTATAGTAAGTCAATGTTCCCTATCAATTGATAAACTACACTCATTGTTGAAATGCTTATATACAGTATAATAGACTCATATTCTTGTAACATACATAACACATAAGGCGTTTTGGTCCAAGTCTATTTTGCTGGTTTTGTAATAAGGAGAGGAAAGAAGAATGGATACTTTTATAGCAATTGTTGGATTACTCAGCCTTGTTGCAGTATTACTATATGGTGCTCTGGCTGTTTATGCACTCATTAAAGGAAACGGTAAAGCCAAGAAACACGGGAAATATGTTACCTATTTCTTTTTTATTTTTGTTTTAGCACTCGTTTTAAGTCCTTCAGATTCCACTACAACTTCGGATGTTGATTCATCTATAGCAGAAGAAGTTCAGGGAAATGAAGATAAGAAATCAGAAACAGACAAACCGGAGTCAAAATCTACTCCGGTAGACACAGTTGCTGAAGAGGAAAAAGAAGATAAAGAGGAAGAGCGTAAGGCGAAAGAAAAAGCTGAAAGAAAAGCAAAAGCAGAAAAGGAAGCCAAGATAAAGACTGAAAATGAAGGGGAAGAAAAGAAAGATTCATCCAAGAATGAACGATTCGAAGGATATAAACTGATTGAAGTGGATGGTGGTGAAGGTAAATGGAAATTTTATGTTAAAGTATTATTTTAAAGGTTGTGGACGAATGTACTTAAACTGGCAGGATTGTTTAAGAGCTAACATTAAAAATTCTAAGAAAGACAGGTTTTGTTGGAAATGAAAAAAGTAATAAAGATGATTTTTGGTATTAGTTTCATATTTTATTTATTAGCACTGGTAATGCTGTTGTTTGTAGGTGTTATGTTTGTGGGAATTAGAGGTCATATATGGACAGACTTATCGTTAATAGAGTATATAAGGAATTCTTCAAATTTCGTTCCATTTAAAACTATTAGTACATATATAACGGCAATGTTCGACGGAAGTTTAAATATAGCTATACCTATAAAGAACCTCCTTGGTAACTTAATTATGTTTTTACCAATGGGAATTTACCTACCTTACTATATAAAAAAGATAAATAAGGTTGGTGGATTTATTCTCTTGATGATTATATTGTTATTAGTTATTGAAGTAACACAATTAGTTACAAGAAGAGGAAGTTTTGATATTGATGATTTTATACTAAATATGGTAGGTGCTTTGATAGGTTTTGGTATTTGGAAAACAAAAATAGTTCAGAGGTTACTTAAATAGCTGTTTCCGACTCTTCAACTAAAAGAGGCATAGTTTAAGTAGCAATGGATTAGGACCACACATTTTAGACATATCCAAAATGTGTGGTCCTTTTAATATCAAATATTTTACTTAGATAACCTAAATATAACATTGGTTGTACCAATATATGGATGACTGTGATGGTGATGGTATGGTTGGCGAGTAAGCCCCAGAATGAAAAAATAAATAGGAAAGGGAAGAGAGAGTGGATTAAGTTCTGCTCTCTTTTTTATTGCCAATATTCTCTCCTCATTATGAAAAGGACAAAGAAAAATAGAATAAGAGAATAACAAAAAAAGGAAAAAATCACGGGGCCTATTGTTCTGCACTCAAAGTTAACTTCAACAAAATGTTAATAACCTATTCGTCTTTCCAGCAAACTATTCTTAATATTTAATCTCTAGGGATCTTCACCAACCTAATCCGTAAAAGAAAGTAGTGATTTGTTGAAATTGAAATAGGCTGAGCATATTTAGACTCAGCCTGATACAAAATTATCTTTGGGATTAGAAACAGAAATTATTACAAAAAATACGATGATGTATAGATTGTGCAAATAAAATATATAAATCCCTTTAACTTTTTACAAGTATATAATTTAATTACTTGTTATAAAAGGTTATCATGATGATTTAATCAACTCATCTGAAAATAGCAATTTTTTTATTTCTAATAAAAAATATAAATCCTTTTCAAAAGGCCAATCAGAATATATTATTACACCATAATTTTTTGTAAACATCACATTAATAGGCTGTGTCTCATCTTTAATTTGCCATTCTACGGTAATTGCAGACAACCTACCAAGCTCATTGTAATGATCGAAAATTTCATCAAAATTAACCCTTCGTCCATACAACCCTACAGCATTAACTTTTCCTTGTATATTATTAAACCATGAACTAACAATTTGAGTGTGACTTAACTTTTTTAATAACTTTTTAAATTCCAATTCATGTTGATAAGGTTTAAATCTATCTGGGAAGTGTTGAATCAAGGCCCTCTGCAAACCAATAACATTCTTTTTGGACGTATTTAATATCATTATATTTTCATCCTTTTTGTAATAACAATTAAAAGGTCTGTCTCCCCCAACAATACTTTGATGAAGATATTCTGGATCACCCGCCATTCTTCTTGGTGTTTTATCAACTGTTTCGTGAATCGCCTGTAGGTGTATCCATCCTTCATAATAATCATTTTCAACAACTTTCAAGATAGTGATGGGGTCTGCATCAAATTTAGTTCCTTTTATTGTTAGTTGTTGATTTGTATGGAATCCTTCTGGTGGAATGTCTATATATTCAAATTCTACAAAGTAATAGGTTTTGTTCAATTTTGCTTAGCCCCCTGACAAAAATAAATGCTTTTGAATTAGCCGATTCAAAGTATAAAGAGTCTTTGTTTTTAAAGATAATCTATCCTTTGAAACTGTCACTGTAGCATCATCTTCTATTCCTTTAGAACTTGGTTCTTCTTTATAGCTAAAATTAAATGAAAAGTCTTTAGTCCTTTTTATATCTTTTAAATATAACCCTAAATATGGATGATAATCCTTAAAGTAGATTTCAAAATTGAAACTCTCTGTACAATCACCCATTTTGCTTTTCAATTCATTTAATATCGGTATCAATCTTTCCTCAAGAAGAACATTTGCTTCTACATACGGGGCATGGTATTCGGGGATATAAAATATTATTTCACCTATGGTATCTGCATCAGAATAAACATCATCATTGAGATAGGCTCTATATGAACAATGAAAAGTAATTCCGTCAACACTTAAATATATATCTGAATCATTTTCTTTTATAAGAAAGTTATTAACGCCTAGATCCTTTAAGAAAGTTTTTAAAGTATTAAATGTATCAATAGAAATTGTTTCTCCTTTATAGTTGCTAGTTATAGACCACGCAACTTGTTTATTTTGCAAAATCACTTTACTTTTATATAAAAATTTCTGAAACCTTACAGAAATGTCCTTTAACGTAATAAAAGAACCTATTAAGGAAATAATACTTGTTAAAGTAATATACCAATTTTTAATTAACAGCGTATATGTACTTAAAATGAATAAGATAGCTACTACAGCAGCAAGCAATAGTAAAATCCAATAAACAACATTAATATATGGTTTGACAGGTGAGAGCCCTTTCATTATAAAGTTCCCCTTTTCTATTAAAAAGATTTGGAAACCAAGCCTATTTATAATTATTCTATACTGAATGTATTTATAATTCAATTTATTCTAAGGGATTACTTTGTAAACTTAAATAAAAAAATAAAGCTATTAATGCTAGCTTTATTTTTTTTACATTCTATCTAATTCTATTAATATTAATTTCCTTATTACTTTATTGCTCCCACCAAAACCAGCATACAACTGAACCTTATATGGTGTTAGCACACCATTATTTTCAATTATTTCATCAATTGCCCACTTGATTTTTCTAATTCTAAATTCATCTATATCTTCTTTCACTTCTTTTAGATAGCGTTGTGTTCTTACTAACTTTTTATTATGAAACCACGATCCTAAACCCAATGTATTTCTTATGCTCGAAGGCGTAATTCTTATTGGTTTACCTTCTCTATGTAAAATAATTTCAACAGCTTCTTTAGCAAGTCTTAAACATTCTTCATCTCTTTTATCCCAATCAATAACGGCCGATTTCTTTTTACCCAAAGCTGCTTTTGGCGTTACTTTATTGTACCAATCTCTATCATATCTATAAATCCAAGTATGTAGCCCTTTCCCCTTTTCTTTTAGTTGACTTCTATTTGCATTCGGATTTTCTGCAATTAATTGTAACCACTTTTTCCTTCGCTTTTGAATATCAAAAGTCGGATTGTATTGGACTTGCACTGACTTCTTCCCAATAACCTTTTTATTTTCAAAGAGATCATCTATTTCTACTCCTAAGAATTGCAAGAACAGTAAGTGTCTTAATGGACTTCTATTTCTATTGTTATGCCTTACAAATAACCGAAGCCAATTAGAAGGACTATCTGGATCAACACTGCTCTGCATCATTTCTAAATACTGCTTCGGGTAAAAGTGCATGAACCGTTCTTGTAAATCCTTCATATATAAACTTCCATTTTTAGAAGCTAATCTTCTTTCCCTTAATCTATCAATGTAATAATCAATAATATAAGATAATTCTTTCCTAGGAAAGTTTCCATTCAGTAACACTTCAGCATTATGAGTATATTTAAGATTTAATGATTTTATAGTGCATGGATATTTATCTTCTAATAACTCTGCATTACAAACCCGTTCATCTGCACATATAAAATCAATACCAGTTCCGGTACTTAAAACAGAACTTTCTTTTAAAAGAACATGATGCTTAGAGCAATAAAAGACTCCAATTATTTGGTGATTAGTACGCCAATAGCTTTCACCTAATGTTTCTAAATCCTCTTGATAACAAACTGGACAATACCTTAAATAACTCAATTGACGTACCTTACTTCCACCAAAACCTAATCGCTGCTCAATGTTTAACTTGGATCCGTTTCTTCCATCTTCCATTGTCTGATAAATTAATTTTGTCTTTTCCCCAGAAAGAAAGGATGTATAAAATCGAAAAGTGGTGTGCTTTTCAATTATTTCTTTTTCTGCTATCTTTGATGATGGAGGAAGATTCCTAATGAAATCTTTAATATAAAGTGGAAAATTAGAAGAAGTGATAACGATATATCGACCAAATAAATCTTCAATTAATGCTCTTCCGCTAACCATCCCGCACTTTGTACGGTAACGAGCGATCACTGAATAAAAAAGTTCATTCTCATACAACTCTGGAAGAAAGTTAATCATAGTTGCTTCATCTCAATCCACTTAGAAGCATCCTCAATATAACCTTTTTCGAAAAGCATTTGATATGGTGATTTTTCTTCTTCTTTTCCTTGTTGAAGTAAATAACGTAAATCATTTTCATTATATTCGTTACGTTTGGTTTTCTTCTTGGGTTTCTCAACCTTCTCAATTGCTTTTACCTCATCTACCTTTTTCCTTCTTACCGGTTCTTCTCTTTTAACTTCGCTTCTTTTCCTTATGTTAGCACCTTCTAATTCAATCTTCCTTATATCTTCATATTTAGCAATTTTATGTGGATTACCAGAACGGATAGCATCCAACATAGGTTGAAGCAACCTAAACTTTTCCTTTGCTACCTTCCTTATTAGATTTATGGTAAGTTCTTCTTTTCCGCTTTCTATTGCCTCCTGTTGTGAATATACAAATAGCTTTATCACCAGATCCGATATACCCTGAGTCTCTTCATAAATTACCTTTCCAAACTCCTCATTATAGTGTACGAAATTCCGTGTCCATTGATATTTCCATACAGACTCCAGCAAAAAGGAAAATTCATTGCCATACTTCATATTGTTATAGATAATTTCAGCGTTTCCTGTTAAACGTCTTGTCATTCGTAATTCCTTTCCAAACAAATCATACGCACCTGGGGTTCCAATTAGACAAAGGTTAATACCGGTATTTATAAGGTAGACGAAGAAATTCATAATTTGGTCTGCACCACGTTTTTTTATATTCTGTGTTTCATCTATAACTAGGAGACCCAGTCCTATATTGTGTGCTACCTGACTGATTAAAGGGAGCATACTATCTACGGACATATTTCTTGAAACATACTTCTTATAATTATTTGTACCAAGCAATTCATCAACTTTCATAAAAAATTGTAAGCACAATGCTTTGAGGCTTGAATTACTCGGGGCTTCTAGCTTCAACCAAACCAATTGGATTTGGTTAAAATGAGTTCCTTTATATTCATTGTGTATGATTACTTGTGGGATATTACTAAGAACTCTATTAATTGTTGTCGTCTTACCCATACCTGAAAATCCAATGAATGTCCCACAGGATGAAGTAGTTCTGAAATTTTGCCTACTATTTATTTCATAGGAACGATTAATTATTTGCTTTCCAGACTCATTAATATACTTTTTATAGTTCTTATCAAAAGGATTTCTAGCCAAATAACCCTGTAGAATCAATGTATGGATCATATTCCAGACTTCAATATGTACAGGAAGAGGAGTGTAAAGTTGGAACAATCGGTTAACCATATGCAGACGATAAATACTTTCTGCGTGTTTTTCTTCCTCCTTGTAGATTGGTCTAACCATGAGCTTTCTAATGATTGCTGCCTTATCTAATAAAGGAGGAAGTGCCTGAATTAACGGATTTTGATTAAATTCTTCTAACGGGAATTCCTTATATTCTGCCTGTACAGCCTCCATTCCATTTGGTAGAAATATAGTCTTATTCAATATCATCATCCCAATCTAACTTTTGTATTGCCCTAAACAAATCAAGTTCACCATCTTGCTTCATATTATTTTCAGTTGGTACTATAAAGGCTTCGACTACTTCTTCCTTATCTTTCTTCAATTCTCGCTGTAGTTCCCTTTCTTCCCGTTGATTTTCCCTAATCCCTCTTAATCGTTCAGTCTTACTTAAAGTTTCATCCCTCTCCTCTTCCGTTTTTCTCTTTCCTTGTCCAACAATTGTTTGAATATCCTCAAACAACTTCATCTTTTCCTTTAATTCTCGTTCCTTGCTTTTTTCATCCAAGGCTCCCTCATGTTTAATTATCTGTTCTATTTCATAGATTCCTTTGTGCTCATACTTAGTTAGATGTTCGAGAAGACTTAACTTATGAAACTCTCCATCTTCATTTATTGTATATATATCTGATAAATCTCTCGGATCGTACCATATCTTTATTTTTTTTCTTCCATTTATCCGAGCCAACTGGTACCAATTATTTTTCAATGAATAATCAGAAGCATATAGCATTTTCTTATACCTAACTCCACGTGATGTAATGGATGCTGTATCAGTAGGTAGCAAGTGCATCTTAACTGTCTGCTCTGGTAATACTCGCAATTGTCCCTTCATATATTTCACACCGTATCCCCATATTTGAGATGGGATTTTCTCAATACCTTGCTCAATCATCTTTTCATCTAACACATACTCACTCAGGACATGGTGATTATTATGAAAGAGTACACATTTAATAAGAATTCTTGTAAATTCATCAATAGTAAGATTAGCTTGTAGCCTATATTCTGTTTCTCCTCGTTCTTTTATATTCCCATTCTGTACAACCCCATCTGCAAAAGGCTTAACCTTTATGTTCAATTGATTAAATGCTTGTTCTATAACTCCTTTGTAATCCGCCCTATATGGTGGGGCATTCTGGATTGTTATACCTAAACCTGCAATTGCCTCCTCAATTTGTTTCCCATTTAGCTCACCTCTATCGGCGAAAATTCGTTGAGGAACACAAGCTACATTCCATTCATCCTTTTCTAGTGAGATACCATACTGTTTACAATATTCTTCTTTAGGTAACATTGCATTAGCAAGAGCTACCATGGTGCCTGTATAAGAGTTAAATGACTCAAATGTGACATTCAAGCCCATGATTTTTTTTGAGTAGATATCTATTATGCTAATAACTTGCGGCCTTCCTACAATCAGATTTCGATCAACTGAAGAAACTAAATATATGTCAAATTGAGTCGAATCAATTTGCCATAAAGTTCCTGGACCAATTCCTGCATCTTGAGTGGAGTTACCGATGATTGTTCTATAGTTTTGAAAGTAATTTCGTGTACCCTTTCTTTCGATTATTTCCTTTTTAGGGTCATTTATTTTATTAAACCAATATAGGAATTGAGTATAAGTAGGTAGTTCAGAAGAATCCTTTAACATAGGTATCTTTTTGCCTTTACTGTCAGTGTATACCTCTGTAAAGAAGTCTTTTAGAATTAACTCATAAGTTACTCTTAATGAATTTTGTCTTTCATTATAATAATAGCGATTTAATCCTGTCATAAAATACTTTTTAATTTTATCGTCAATATTAACTCCTTGCCCTGACTTAGATTTTCTCGGTCTTCCTCTTTTCTTTTTGCCAGCCTGTCTTGTTTGACCACCAGCCCCACACAAATGAAAATCAGGAAGAAGTGCATTTCGAACCTTGCCACCTTTCCAATAGCGAACTAAATAATTCTTTACGGTGTTGTAACTAACCTTATAAACTTCTGTAGCCGCCTGAATAGCTTGATTCCTGTATTTAGACTTATAAATTAGAGATTCAGAATCTACTTGTTTATGGATAAAATTCACAATCTCCCATGCCCAATCCCTTTTTTCTTTTTCTGCTCTACTCAGCTTTTCTTCTACAACACTTCGTATAAATGTTTCATCCTCTAAAATAGTTATTTTTCCATCTTTGTAATCAGCAGTAAGTTCTTCTTTTTTAATTAGAAATGGCCATCTCGTTTTTTCCATATCTATGGCATATATAATAGAAGAAATTCGTTCATAATATGTAATACGAATTGTTTTTTTATCTTGATACTGTAATAACAAATTCTCCATAATTTGCATATGAATCACCCATCTTACTTTAGTAAATCATTAACGGTTAATGATAATTCTATCTTTTTTTCCATATCAATTACTATTTCTTTCATTGCTATCAAATAACGGAATAGGAATAACGCAGATCCCTTTTGTAATCCTTCCATCTTGTCGAATAATTTAAGTAACTCTTTTAACGGTAGTTCATCATTCTCAAGAAGGTATCTCAGTAAAATTACTGACAACTCTTCTTTATTTAGCTTCCCCTCACTACCTTCTAACATTGTTTCTCTTACCCATTCGATATTTTTTGCTAATTGTCTCGATAATTGCTTTTCAGTAATTATTTTCCAATCAATACCTTTGTGCTCCCAATATCTTCTTTCAATCTCTAGTCTTTCAAAAGTAATTCTCCGCTTTAATTCGGTTGTATTTTTGATGGTTCTTGCTAAAAGAAATTCTTTGCCATCCATATCTTTTACAGTCAAAAGAAAATTCGTCGTTAATACATAAGGTTCTTTAGTCTCCCGATCTGTGAACTTGTCAAAACGTAAATCTTCTTTATCGTCAATTACCTCATTAACATCTAATAGTGGAAAGGACTCTCTTATATCAACAACCTTCGAGCTAAACTCAAATAAAAGGAAAGCTCTATATTGGTTATCCGATTGAAGGTGGTGAATGCGTCCTGTTTTCAGACCAAAAATTCTTGAAGCCCTGCCTTTAGAACTGTAATTGTATGTATAGTTCCAAGGGGTATAATCTTTCCCAACTCCCTGACCCCTTCCTTCTTTTATATATCTATGTAACTTTTCTTTGCTCCATTGGATTTTAGCCATTATCCTTCCTCCAATAAAAAAATTGACTCCCGGCAAATGAACTTGTTTTTTTTTGAGTTCATTATCGGAAGTCAACTAAGAAAAAATATAAAATTTTAAATATCATCTATAGATTCACCTCTAGATATAAATTATCAAGATCTTCTTGTAACAATCCTATATAACGTTTTGTCTCTGCTATAGAATTATGATTTAAGGCAATAGATATATAATCGAGAGATATGCCTTTTTTGAAAGCAAAGAAGGCCCACGTTTTTCTGAGGCCGTGCGTACCGAATCTCTCTTTAATACCGACCATATCACACGCTTCATTTAACATTGATGCAGCATATTGTCTTGAAATAGGCTTATTAATCCCTTTTCTGCTCGTGAACAGATAGTCTTCCTGCCGCTTATCAGGAAAATCCTTCATATATTCTTTGATTGCTTTTGTTAGATTAGGAGTGATAGGAAATCTTTTATATTTCCCGGTTTTCTTTTCATTCAGTTCAATGAACTCTAAAGGTCTACTACCATTCCACACATGTTTAACCTTTAATCTTAAAATATCACTGATTCGTAATGCTGAAGAAATGCCTACATAAAAGAGCAAATAATCCCTTTTATTGTTTCCTCGTAAATAGGTTTTTACCGCTTCAAGTTGTTTCTTATCCCTTATTGGATGAACTACTTTCATTGCTCCCCCTCCTTAGATACCTTACACAACAATTCTATACAATGATTGAAGAAACACAAGAGCCTGGAGGCAATAAAATTAAAACCAGAACTAACCACTCATCGTATCAGTCATCACAATCGTATTCTTTTGAAACAGGCATAACTGAGGTCGTTTGGGTTGTTGAATCATATCCTAAATAAGAGAGTTTTTTCACTTTTCTTCCCAATATATTTTTATATCTAAACTCTAGAATTGTATGCATTTTTCCCACACTATCATCAAACAAAAATAACATATTTATTCTATTGTTTTCTTCTGATATTCCTAAATCAAATTCTGTAAAAATCATCCATGGTTCATTTTTCATTTTCTCTTTATCCTTATATGTAAAATAAGAATACCTCACCTTATCGTAAAAATTTTCAATATGGATCTCTTTAATTTGATCTAATTTAGAAAGTCCCTCTACACTATCTAATTTATACCAATATATTTCAAAATTAACTGCAGGACCTAGTCCTATATTCTTAATACTAATAGTTCCAGTTCTTTTCCTGGAGCTAATAGGTTGATGTAACGACCATCCACTATTTATTAAATTACCTTCTTTGTCCTTTTTTACTTCTCTATCATACGTTATTAACGCTTCCCTCTCGTCTATTTCTCCGTAAAAAGGAGTTACCGTGATAACAGGTTTAAATTGATGCTGTGTTAAATCTTTATTTATTTTACTTAATCTATTGTTCTGAACTAATGCTAATACACCTAATGAAACAGTTCCAAGAAAAGACATAAATGTAATAAAATAGGTAATAATTTCACCTGCAGACCATACAGCTACAAAAAAGGGATCAATTGCAGGGAACTTAAATAAAGTATGGATTGTTATAATGGGGATTAAGAATATCGCTATAATAATTAACAAAACAATCTTTTTATTACTACTTTTTAAGCACTTCAATATTTTTTCCAATTTTAATCACACCTACATTTCAAATTTTTTACCTGTCAGTAATGTCTGTTGTTATTTTAGCACCAAGTATATGAATCTTACAAAAACTCATTCAAATAAATAAACTGTAACATTCATACAAAATAATCTAATGAACAAAAATAGGAATGCTGATATAACAACATTCCTTTGTTTACAGAACGGGTTTATGTAAAGTAAAACATAACTAAACCATAATGAAATTCCAAAAATTAGTGGATGCCCCAAAAAGCAAAAAAATTTCTTGAAAGGAACAAAATTCCCCTTATGAAATTGTTTCTCTTATCTTTTAAGACAACTTCACCCTTATTGTAGTAGTATCAGGTAAAATCGTGTTTAGTCCATCAATACTTTCAAAATTATCTGTCGGACAATATAATTGTCTGTGGGCTGAATGTAATTGTGCTTCGTTATATGCTTTTATGACATCTTGATTGGTTTCATGTTTAGCTTTTCTATGATTTAAAATTTCACCAAGAAAATCTTCTTGTTTAACTAATACCAGAAGTAATTTACTTGTTAACGGAAAGACATACTCGTTTACCTCAATAATCGGATTATCGAATAAGGCCTGCATTACTTCTCTATTTTTATGGATTCGAAGTATAACTGGGTTATCGGAAGTATAAAACGGTACATTGGTTTTATTCTCAATGATTATCCAAAAAAAATTATCTCTAAGATCTTCTGCTAAAATATTTGTCCTTTCAATCATTTGTTTAAAGTGTTCCAAAGCCCCTATATTAATAGGAACATCTTTTTCATCTTGATAATATAAATATTTTAATTCACTACTTTTATTTCTTTTCATAGCTTCTCTATATGCTTTTGTTCTATAATATTGGAAAGCTATACTCTGAGCTAGGTATTCAATTTCTTCAGAATCTATTATAAACTCTTTATTTTCCTCTTTATAACTTTTATAAGATGCCAAAATTTTATCAAGATGTTTTTTAAATAATGGTTCAATTTCTTCTGTAATAATATCATCTATCAAACTCTCACTAATTGTACCAGAGGCGAAATGCTGAATCTCTTTCACTTCCATTTCAGATAATTTATAGAAGAGATTCTCAGCCGCCACAGCTTTAATTCCAGTAGGAAATTTTTTCTGTTCTACTTTATCAAAAACCCAAATACCTTCATTTCCATCAGTATATCTTCTTAAATATAATTGTGGAACAAAATGTTGTAAATTCCCTGCCAATACTACGCCTCCCTATTCAAGTTACTATAAATTTATTTTAAAGATAATAATACTCTATCTTATGTAGATAGTACAAGGTTTTCTAAAACACAAAATAATTGTATTCTCACGATTCTATTATCAATTAAGGAATGCTAGTAAATCAACATTATTCTGTTTCCTCCGCCTGATTTTATAAACCTTATAAAATTCCTAACCAAATTCCATCTGGTTAGGAATAAGTTTATATCATAGAATTAGAGTAACGATTAAAGAAAGGAAGGCTAAACAATGGAGAATGCATACTATAAAGAATGGTTTGTGATTGACTTTGTTAATTTGAATATTGAAAGCGAAAATGAGTTTGTTTTCTTTTTGAACAAATGGATGCCAGATTATTACAGCAAAAGGAATGAAAACAGTTTATTTCTTTTAAAAATGCTACAAGAAGTTGAACCAAATGCCAACGCATTTGATAGGGAGTTAATACCAGCTATAACAAAAAAAAGGAAGAGATTTATAAAATTCCAAAAGGAAATGCAAGATTTTATAATTGACTTTAACAAAATGGCTGATCAAAATTCAAAGCAACCGCAACCTGGATATTTCAAGTATATACAGATTGTTTCAAAAGAAAAAATTCCAAAACTTAACAAGAAATTAAGTGGAATTCACTATAAAATTCAGGATGAAACTCTACCTAATTACACTTTTGCACAGGTAATAGTACCGAACTTAGTAGATTTCGAAACTTGTTTATATTACAACTTCATACAATATGTAAATACTCACCATTCTGTATTAGTTTGTGCTGCTTGTGACAATTATATATCAAATCCCAGCCCTCATCAGTTTGCAAATGCTAAGAGAGGTTATGCTACTATCCACAAAAACAAACAATGTCAAGATGAATATAGACTACGCAAAGACAGAGAAAGAAAAAGAAATAAGAAAGGTGATAACAAATGAATTATAATTTTAACGAAAATCGTTTACAGTTTGATCCAATTAATCAAGTATCAAAATTCCAGAACGACTCCTATACAGACCTAACAAATCATTATTCCAATACATTTAATTTACTTGAGGAAACGTATAGTCAAAACAGTAAAGAATACCCATTTTCAGTGAGTACTGAAAAAATAGCCGATCCCATATGGTATAAACCTGAGAACTATTCAAACAGATCAATTGGTATTCAAATTGGAAATGACACTCACCAAGTATTTGTTTACGAAGATGAGCATTCTAAAAATACTTTAGTAAGTAATTCCTTAAATAACAATTGTAGCTTTAAGTCGTCAGAACCATATTATATGTATTCTACTTTAGATAACTTAAAATTTCGTTCTAAAGCAGAAGTAATTATTTACTTTGTGCTTAAAGAGACTGGAGTATTACTCCTACCAAATAGCTCGTCTGTATCTTTTGAAACAAGAAAAGAACCTGACTTTTTGGTGATTTATAAAGGAAGAACATTCATCCTGGATATATTAAATAATGAAACTCATTCGAGTGAAAATGATGCTGAAACTGCTAGGTTTTACCAAAATCATGGTGTACCTATTCGTTCTTATTCCAATTATATTTGTGAAACTAATCCATACTGGGTCGCACAAGATTTCCTTCAATGGATTGAAAATGAATTGAGTAAATAATTTTATTAACAAAAACAATGTTTTAGTGAATGACGCATATACAATTAACGAATAAATCACAACACTCTCATTAAGTATTCCAAAAAAGAAAATTAGACTCTTAAAAACAAGATATTAATAAATGATAAATTTGGACAATGAAAATATTAAAACTTATTTTGGAGAATTAACAAACGACAGAAGGAAAAAAGTGCAGGGTTTATTTAATGATAGCCTGCACTTTTTATTTTGATATCAGTCCTTTTACTCCATACATTCAGAAATGTAAAAACACTTTATGAACGCCTATAACCCCCTAGTAATATTTAATTTATAAATATTAGTCTTACCAATACTTAGAATCAGGTCTTACATCAAATAGAAACAATTCTTGAACTACTTCTAATTTAATTGAATTAGGGATGTTATCTTTATATTTATTTTTGGAACGGTTACTTTCATATGCAATCCCCCAAATATATGAAGGTTCTATATCTTCAAAAACTAACACTTCTGCTTGAGGACTAGTTGTCAAGGATTTATTAATATTCAACTTATCCCTTGGAGGTTTACCATTTATATTTTTAAACATACCATTTAAGGCTTCAACACTCATTCTTTTATTTAATGGGATTTTAGAGAATTTAGAATTTGCAGCATTTTCAAAACAAAACCCACATCTTTTCTCCCAAATGATATCTGGTTTTATGCCTATTATAACCCAGTCACAATTAAATTGATTTTTATATTTGTACAGTAGGATATTGTTTGGTAAGTGAATAGAAGTACTGGTTGCATTTAGAAAATAGTCATGTCTATTTTGATCGTTCCTCTTTACTTCAAAGCCCATACTTTTTTGCTTTGAAACTGATAAAATTCCATATCGGAAAATGCTATCAAGATTGTCTGCTCTGGTGAAATGCAATAAAAATTGAATTCCATTCTCTTCTGCAGCTTTTTTAATATCTTCTCTAAACAAGTTTGCATCATCTCCTTTTTTGTTTATAGCCCCGTAATTGTCATGTCTAACAGACTGAATTTCATGAATCGTATGATTCTAATTTAATATCCGTTATTGCCAAACAACTTCATCTCAATGTTTTTTATAAAGTTCCTTAAATATTTTTGTATATATTAATTATAAACTAAACTAAAACACTATGTTTCTATATCGAAACATTTCAAAATGAACAATGGAAGGTATTTATGAAAAGGCAAAGTTGAGTATATTCGAAACTAATAAAGAGACAGCAGATAATCTTTCCCAAATCTTGGATGAAAAATACACCCATAAAGAAAATCCTAAAGCCTCAATAAAAAAGAAGGAAATAATCTCACACACAAAAGAATCTGTTGAACTTACAGATGTATTAGAAAAGGAAATTACATTCAATGGTAAAATATTAAATTCAAATGAAAAACAAAGAATAGTAGATTTCCTCTCTGGGTTAGTATGGCCAATTAATAACATCTGAAATCATAATATGAAACAGTGTGCGGCTAACAAAAAATGTAAACTCTTAACGAATAAGTTTAACCCTTAACGCATTTACCTGGTTTTTTTTACTTTATTCTATCAACTTCAAAATCCACATCTTGATGCTCGTTTAACTATATTGTTAAACGAGGTATTTAATTATGTAGAAATAAGTGATAAAGAGAGTAAACTCTCCTTACCTCTTACTTCTCTAACTTGCTTTTTTCTTACTAATGTTCGCCATTCTCTTTGACAGTATATTTCTTACTGAAACCCTAAATTGCCTGATATCTTCTAAGCTCTCCTCCGATACAATACCTTTGCTCAAAGTAGTATCCAGCAAACTATCAAGAGCATTTAACGCTTGCAATGCATCATTGAAAAAACGAAACGTCATTGGTGTGTAGAATTGATGTGCTTCTGCTATGTTAGCTATAGTTGATGTCGAATATTTTCGGAGATTGAAGACAAGATCTCTTTCTCCCCAAAATGCTCGTTCCCTTGTTATCTCATAAATCTTCTCCACCAATAATAATGCTTGCTCATAGGCTATGAAGTTTTTTACATTAGGGGTATAAGGGCTCGGTAAATCCATTCCTTTACCTTCTTTCTCTTTAATGTTAACTAGGGTTCTTGTTAAAATAGCCACTATTTGTTCAACTTGGTTGTTTAACTTATCATATTGTTCCTGTGATATATATTGCTGCCCTAACGATACCTGCAACCAGGTGGAAGTTTCCTTTGCAGATCCAATGGACAGTGAATACTGATAAAACTTTTCTCCGATGTACATTTGCTCCCCCATTGCAATTCTTCTTTTAATTGATTCAGCACTTCTTCCTATTTGATCTACAATATTTGCATCGTATGAAGGGTAGGACTTGCAAATTTCTATAACCTTTTCTTCGATATTTTTTGCCAACTTATAACCGATAAATTGCTGTACATCTTTTACTTCAAGGGTTTTCTTCTTTATGTTTTGTGACTTTTGGAAGGATACGACTTTTGGTGCTGATGATTGGGAGGAGGGTGCAGGTGGTTCATTTGAAGATTGTAAGCTGAAAGTGTCATCGAGATTATCATATATCTGATTTGCTCTATACTCATTCAAATAGGACTCGATAACAATCTTCTCAATTTCTGTCATATCTTTCATATCGTTAAGAACCCAAATTACTCCTTTCTCCGCTAGGTATTTTAATTTGTCACCAACATCCATCATGCTGTAATTAGACAACTCTCTTTCATTTCGATACCAACCTTGTATTTGTTCCACTATTTCATTCATTTTATATCATCTCCTTAATGATTTTTGATTATAAAGGAGATAAAGAATCCTTAATTTCAGAAGATAAGTATTCTTTACCCCCTTCGCCTTGATGATTAATCCATTAGATTTATATTGATTCAGATTTCTTTGGAAATAAGTTTACATGGAACGTATTGTGGAAATGTGTAAGACTCGTAGGATGAAATGATTTCATTCTTTATTGTTTATATCGAAAACAAGACGACAAAGAACTTCCTCTTTTTCCACTGAGGACAGTGACTGTTCTGCTGATATTATACGATTGAATCTACAATGTACTTTTTCACAAGAACCACAGTAATTTTCCTCTGCTGTAGTATAAAATACAAGGCACTCGCCTTCTGGAATGATAAATATCTGTTTGGTCACTACTATGTCACCATCTATGCCCTCTTGAATGAACTCTTCATCCTCGTAAACAAGATGGCCCATAAGAATTTCACCATTACCATCCAAGTAGAGTTCACCCTCATCATACTCCCAGTCATCCCCACTGGCATTTTTATTGATTGGCACAAATGGGACAGTTTCTAATGCAATCGTTACTAGTTCGTCAATGCTCTTTGGCATCCAAATTTCCTCTTTGTTTATAGGTAATTCAACAATATTATTATTCATATCATAATTCTCCTCTTCTAAATTTTTTTGTTTTATCGTCGTTATCTTTATTCTATTATCTATCTACTTAACTGAAACGTTTTTAAGGTTCGACCATGTTTGAGATCGTTCCAATCATATAGCACAACTTATTCCATAGATGAGTTTTTAAGTTCTCCTGCTAATATGCTAATTAAAGAAGCAAATTCCTTCTCAGTTAATGTTTGATCCGCTGCCAATTCCCGACGTGAAAAGGTAAACCATGTATCCGATTCCTCAAAACAATCTTCAATATGGTTGAAGACTAATAACTCCCCGTTTTCAAGCAGAAAAATTTCTCTTTTAACAGATAATGATTCAGTTTCATGAACACGAGACACAATGTCATAACTATTTAATAGGTATCCTTTTAGATAGCCATCATTTACTTGTAGGTATTTAATCTCATCAACAACCCATTTTTCTTCTGTTTTCTCTACGTAGATAGGTTCAAATGTCGTTCTTTGGGCTAAGCCTAATAGTTCACCTTTGAATACCTCTTTCATATTTGTTAAAACATTTACGATTTCTGATGTAGTTTGTGTCATTTTCTTTTCTCCTTTTTAGTTGGTATTTTTAAATTTAATTTAGTAGTTCTTACTACTTGTTTCTTCCCTCTTTCTATCTTTTCTTGCGTTCTATGATTCTATTGTATATAGTCACTGGTAAAAAAAGGTGACGTGCCAAGTCACATTTATGATTTTTTGAAAAAATTTGTAATTTGTTATAAAAACCCATTAAATAGTATTAAAGTTTCCTATTATATTTAATGCCTCTCTGTAATAGAATATATTGCACCACAAGAAAAGGAAGCTGCTATGCAACTTCCTTAACCTCTTCATTCACGGTTTCCAGACCATAAATGAGCGTAATATATCTTTCATCCTTGAAACCAAGCAATGTGTAAAACTTCTTCCCATTCGATGGTCGAACATCAATGTTAAGCATTTTTTTGAAAGTATCGGGCTTGAAACGGCTGGCATCCAATTCAAGTCCTTTTTCTTTCAGTTTTTTGGCAAGACATCTCTTTAAGAAATCACTTATTTCATTACTAGACTTAAATTTTAGTCTTTTTTTATTTCTTGCAAACACTTTATCTAGCACTTCCATCAACTGAACTTCTAACGTGACTTGCTTTCTTCTCTTAATGTTTTTAATCTTTTCTATTGCTTTTATATCATCAATATAGCAATATTTCTTGGACTTCTTGATTGATTTTTGGTGGACCTTAAATACTTTCCTTACCAGTTCATAATCTAGTTCCGTTTCTAGAAAATGATTTAGATCCTTTTTAACTCCGCCCTTTAAGGTATTGCGAACAAGTTCAAGTTCTCCATCTTTTCGCCCTGCCATATATTCCTCCTTCAATTGATTAAAATAGCTTTCATCGGAGGCAATTTGTTTGATGATACTATTGGAGTCACCTTTAATTTTATTGTTTTTCAGTAACTCCTTTTTGCTCACCATTACAGATTCATTTATGTCCTCAAACTGACATTTGAATTTTTCTTCTAATTCCTTAATGAGTGAATGGAAGTTATTGTAATTGTTGTAGGTCTTTATCATAATTCCTTCAGACTCAATCGCAGGAAAATTTATACGTAATTTACCGTCTTTATCCGAATAAACACCACAGTTTCTTTCAATTTCATCTACATTACCAATAACAGGGCAATTGTCATCTCTCAATAGTTCAATATAAGTCTTTGAATTCTCAGCTTTTCTTTTCTCGGTTTCTACATAAGCGTGGTAACGGAATACATTGCCTTGTTTTTCTGTGGAACTCTCTTGAAAGAAAACCTTGAATGCTGCATATGATGGAACTTGCTTACTGGTTCTAAAACGGTTAGACATTTGTACCAAACGGGTAAACTCATGATTCATACTCGAACTACTACAATACACCCAGGTTTCTGCCTTCTCATTAAATCCTGAGATGATACTCATACCAGCACTAATGGCTGTTGTCCCAAGTATAACTTGTACATCTTCTGGAATATGTCCTAATTCGATTATGGATAGCTCTTCTTTCCCCCGTTCTTTCTCTTTCTTCGAATATATTCCAACTGTTTTAATACCCTTCATTTCTAGGTCCTTTTTAAAGTCTTCGATTAGCCTTTTATTTTCAATAAATACCAATATTTTCTTTGCCGGATCCTTTTTAATCGCTTCTCTGATTAGTTTTAGCATCATTGAATCTACTTCATTGGTATCTTTACCTGAAAGAACTTTATATCCAGCCTTGCGAAAAGGATTCTTTCGATTCTTTTGTGTTACCTTGATAACCAGGTCATAAACGCCCCCAATGGTTAGGCTCTCGGGTGTGGCTGTCATATGCAATACTACTCCATTATTTTTTAAATGTTCTTCTTCCTCAGCCAAATATCTTTCAATCGTTTCTGACTTGAATGTTGAGTCATTAGCTAACATGTGGCACTCATCAAGAATCATAATCCGGTGATGTTTTAATACATCTAATGTTGCTGAATCATAGCCACGTCGTCTTACATTTTCACCTTCAGTCAACTTCATATCAAGAATTACATTTGCATGATCTGGTGTTGTAAGAAACTTGTCGTTGTTCGCAATAATGCTTTCACGCTGTCCCTTAATCATTTCATCTGAACCTGTTAAAACTGCTGATTTTTCCGTTGAAAAACTATTCTTGAGGTTATTGATTAAATTTCTTCTCGGAATCGACATGATCGAATAAGATAAGCTGCTAATACTTCTGTACATTTTTTTAAAGGACTGTAATTTTACATTGAATTCATCAAGTACATCTAAAATAAACCTAGATTTGCCGATCCCAGTATCCCCAATGAATAGGATACGTTTTCCTGGACTACTTAATAGCAGATCTTTGAATTCCTTACAAACCTGTACATTGTCTGAAAGATAGCCTTCAATTTCCCATTCCTTATCAATTCTCATTTCATACTTTTCACTAAGCTGAAAGATTCCTTTAGTATCAATATCAAACGTTTGTAAATCGTAAATGAAACTTCCCATTGTTCTACCAACATATCCATATCTCTCAATCTTGTTGAATTCTTCTTTGTATTTTCCTTCACCATCATCAATGATTTCACATAGCTCGTATACTTGGTTTCTATCAATTAGTCCTTCAATCATCATGCTATGAAATGTCAGCAATAGATTAAACCAGGTATCGTAATCATCAATAAATGGTAATTCTTCAAGAGCCTTCACAATAGCATCAAAGTTAACCCCGTTAATTTTGTAAAAATTATTGAACCGCTCATCTGCTAGCTTCCTTGCAACTTGCTTATTGCTTACTTTTCTTTTTTTCTTCTTCATCTTCTTCTTTTCTTCGAGGAATTCATCAACGTATTGTTGAAGATTTGTGGGTTTTTGTTTCCTATTGATATGAACCTTTTTTCCAGAAGCATAAATCATTTTTAACAAGTGTTGACTGTGGTCAAAGGAAATCCCTAGCTCTTGTTCCCAATACTCCATTCTTCTCTTATACGCATAGGCCCATGACTCATAGGAACAGTCTTCTAAAGGGACAACTCGTTCATAAACGTGGTATCGGGGGTCGTTGTAATCTTCACTACTTGAGAAGGATCTCTGAACCATATAGAAGTTTTTAAATAGCTTCTTTTCAAGTTCCTTCTTTCTTTCATAGGACAAGTGCTTGATATCATCAATGTCGAACTCAATAATATTTGACATAAAGCCCTTTACTTCATCCCGTTTATTTGGAGAATCAAAATAACTTGCCACAATATGCGGTGTTCCAATTTCTAATACATTATGAGCAAATTCATGTTCATCCATATGTCTGTACTCTGTTTTGTTTCCGATATTTACTGATTTAAAGTAGTTTTGAATTTTACCAGCTTCATACTTTGAGGGTTTTGTTTTATACCCATGAGTGTAGGGTGTAATCAGAAGGTTGGACTGAGGAAATTGAGGTGATTTCGAAGGTTTTATTGTTTGGGGGGCTTTATTCATTATTTATCACCACCAAACAAATCTTTGCTTTTTCCTTGTAAAACATTAAACCATTGTTGAACTTGATCATACCCATATTTTTCAATTAGTCTGGTGTAGTGCTTTAAACCCTCATAAATTTGCTTTGCATCTTTTGGTGATTTAACATTTAACTCGCTAGCCTTTTTTGCATAAAAATTATCTCGGTATTTCTTATTTGGCTTATTCACATCTATCACTTCCCTTTTATTTGGTACTATATGATAGATATTTTTTCAAAAGATATAACGTTATTTTTTATTTTCATGTTCGAGCAAGGGTTGAGCCGCCCACCCCTAAAACGTGTTGGTGTTTTAGTGTAGTTAGTGGCTAATATAAAAATAACAGTGACAGTTTTTGAAGTATAGTATTAAATACAACTTCATTTATTGTCACTGTTTTTAGTAGATTAGTCCTTGGCCATCTCACTGTCTTCATAATTATGATTGCTGCCTTTAATTAAGAAGAGAAAAAAGCAAAAAACTTTAAGGGGTTGCAAAAATTAAGGAAGCAAATAAAATAGAACCAGCAATAACCGGTTCTATTTGAAATGCCTATTTTATTATAAATTTTGTTTTCTCAGGAACTATACACACGACTTGTTGCGAGAACCGCTATCCTTATAATTCTTTTACTATTTCCTCATCTAATATCTTCTTTCTTTTCTCCCAATCAGGCATTAGTGCATAAAGCATTTTATAGAACTTTTCACTGTGGTCATTGTACTTAAAGTGGATTAACTCATGTAGGATAACATAGTCAATACAATGCTTTGGTGCTTTTATTAGTTCCGTATTTAATTGAATAGTATTTCTATCCGTTAATGCTGATCCCCACCGTGCTTTCATACTACGTAAAGTAATCATAGGTTTTTCAATACCATACTTCTCTACTAGAGGTGAAAGTTTATTCAATGACTCATTACATATCTTAATTGCCTTCTCTCGGTACCATTCATTCATTAGTTTTTCTTTGCGGTTATAGTTAGTAGAGTCCTTTACAAATAGATAGATAAATCCACGAAAATATTTTACTTTTTCCTCATCTTCTACTTGCTGTACACGCAACCGGTATTGCTTACCCAGATACTTGAAGGACTCACCACTTATATATTCCCTTTTACTTTGCTTAATTGGTTGTACATTTTCGAAGTGCTTTACATGTTTTAATATCCAAGATCCTTTCTCCTTTACAAAATCATATATATAGGTGAGAGGAACCTCTTCATTAGCTGAAACTTCAATTGTCATATCAGGCTTAATATTAAGATTTACATTCTTCACATTTTTCCTTTGAACCGCAAACTCTATCGTTTTGTTTGCATATTGAATTTGATGTCTTTTCATGTTGTTCACGCCTTAATACCGTCTCATAGCAATGGTTTTAATCTGCTCGATAATCTTATCAATTGTATCGAAGTCTATTTTAATATGATACTTACCGCTGAAGTCAAAGAGCAAATCATCTAGATCTTGAGCAATTCGATTATGGATTTCAAGATTATTATGCCAATCTACTTTTTGATGTTCTTTAATTACCTCATCCATTTTCAACGCTAATTCTCCAATTGGATCAATACCGTAAGTTGGTGAATCCTCTTTTACTTGACTTAACAAGTCTTTTGTTACACCATAAAATGCTTGAGCATTCCGATTCTCTCTAACCACTTCAGGGTAATTCTCAGTTGATTCTCCATTGCGATAATCTTTCATGATGTCTTTCATTTTATTTAGATATTCTGCTTCTGAGATTCGTTTGTCTTTGTATTCTTTGATTGCTTCTTGAATCCGTTCGGAAAACTTCTTATAATATGCCGGGTTTTCATCCCATTTAGTTCTCACACTTTTTGTTAGACGAGTCCGAATTGCATCAGCTTTTGCACGTTTTGATCCAAGACGATCCATTTCCTCTTCAAATGCTTTTTCATTTAAAATGTCTACAGGTTTTGTAATCCGAATTACATCTTCTGCTGAAATATAATGATCCATTAAAAGCTGCATTTTGGCTTCATACTCTTTATGGTCGATAGTATCAGAATAGCGATATTTAACATTTTTCCTTAGTTCTTGGAAGAATTTGAAATCTCTCTTATATCCATTTAACTCTTCACTAGGCAAAGAGTTGTATATCTTCTCTGACTCTAATGCAATTCCCAGGTTTCTTCCAAATTTACTTAATGCATCATAAAATGTTTCTCTACGTTCTTCGTCCTCCAACCAGATTTCGTATTCTTCTATATCCTTTTTGTTCTTTATATTGGCGAAGATTTGTAGTAAATCTGAATGATACTGCCTCAGTGAACCAATTATACTAATTACGTCATATATAGCACCATCTAAATCTTTTGGATCGAAGTTTTCTAAGCCAGAACCTGAATACATTTGCATTGCTTGATCTAATCTTTCCAATAGTCCTCGATAGTCAATAATAAATCCATATTCCTTTCCTTCATATAGACGATTTACCCTCGCAATTGCTTGTAAAAGAGTATGTTCCTTCATTGGTTTATCTATATAAAGAATAGTCGCTCTAGGGGCATCAAAACCAGTTAATAACTTATCTACAACAATCAATAAATCAATGTCATCTCCATTAACAAACTCATCTTTAATGGCATCTTCATACGCTTCGGGTGTTTCGTATCTTCCCATCATACGTTTCCAAAAGTGTTGAATTTTATCTTTTGATTCTACATCAACTGCCTCATGGCCTTCTCGTTGATCTGGTGGTGAAATAACAACAGCACAGTTTAAGTCCCCAAGTTCTTCGAATGCCTCTAAATAACGTATACCTTCAATCTTGCTATTTGTTGCAAGCATAGCTTTAAACTGGCTGCCCTGTGTTTTGTAATTGTTAAAGAAATGCTCATTAATATCAAACGCTATCATACTTAATCGTTGGTTAGAGGATGCAATGCGTTCGAATTTACTCCACTTCTTCTCAACTTCTTCTTTTTGCTTATCATTGAGATGGCGTGTAATCATCTCAAGCCTTTTATCAATAGCTCTCTGATTAACGGTTTGGTCTACCATCTTCCCTTCATATAAAAGAGGTACGATAGCCTTATCCCGAACACCATCAGCAATGGTATAAGTATGAATAAGTTTCCCAAACTTGATCATTGTGTTTTTTTCCTTTTTCATTAATGGAGTACCAGTAAAACCTAGATAACATGCATTCGGAAATACTTTTTTCATTTTAATGTGAAGTTCCCCATATTGCGTTCTGTGGGATTCATCTACTAAAACAAATACATTTTTAGAATCTACAGTGTTGTGTTTAGATGCCGTATCGAATTTATGGACTAATGTAGTAACAATATCTGCATTATTGTCGTTTAATAAATTTATTAAATGACCACCTGAAGTTGCTCGACTCGCCTTTAACCTTGTATGTCGGAAAGTTTTATGAATCTGTTTATCTAATTCAACACGGTCTGTTACAACTACTACTTTGGGATTGTAGTTATGTAACTCTGATAATATATATCTTGAAAGCATTACCATTGTCAGTGACTTCCCTGAGCCCTGTGTATGCCAGATAACACCGCTCTGTCTATTCCCATTCTCATCTCGTTCTTCAATTGTTTTAATAATTTCTTTTATTGCAAAGTATTGTTGGTAACGTGCTACCTTTTTAACATCCTTATCAAACAGAGTGAAGAATTGAGTCACTTCTAGCAAACGGTTAGGGTGAAACAATGAAATGATATTCTTATCCTGTATGGTTGGCATCCGGCCTTCAATTATTTCATCCAACCATGAATTCAGCCATTCTTCCTTTTCTTCTTTCCAGACCGACCAGAACTTCTTAGGCGTATTACATGTCGCATATTTTGTCTCATTTTTATTTGTGGACATTACTATTTGAACGAACTTAAATAATTGGGGAACATATTCCTTACCCTGGTTCCGAATCATTTGACTGATTCCTTGTTCCATGGATATAGAAGCCTTTTTACATTCAATCACTACAAAGGGTATTCCATTTACGAATAACACTATATCCGGACGAACTGTTCCACGCCCATCCATTCGTTCTACTTCGAACTCTTCTACAACATGAAATATGTTATTTTCGATATTGTTCCAATCAATAAACTGTATTGTAAAGGACTTTTTTGATCCATCAGGAAGAAATTCAGAATAGGTTCTTCCACTCATTAATGTTTCATATATGGATTCATTTGCTCTTACTAGACCATTTGTTAAAGGTTCATCCAAATCCCGAATTGCTTGCTCAATATTCGTATTGCTAAAGCTGTAAGATTTCCCTTTGTATTCATATGAATTCATTGATTTTAGTTTATTAACTAATACATCTTTTAGCAGAACATCATGTAAGTTCCCACGCATTTGTTCAACTTCTTCTGATAGGAGTTTTTGATAACCTATGTTTTGCAAAATTTCAAGTGCTGGAACTTGACTACTTAATCTCTCGCCATAAATCCTTGTCATTTTTACACCTCCTGTTCAAAAATTAATTAATCCCATGCTATATCTCCACACGAACCTTTCCTGTAAGAAGGTTCTGCATGAGTCCCTTCTTTTGTTTCTTTATTAAGTCTAGTTTGGACTTTAATAATAAAATCTCTCTGTCTATATTTTCTAGAATACTTGATATGGCTTTCTGTTCCGATATGGGCGGGAGATAAAGTGGAAGTTTTCCATACTCTTCTGCATTTATTCCTGGCTGTCCACTTCTCACACCCATCACTCTAACCCAATTGTTGTACTTTTCTGTTTCCGTACTAAATTTAATAAATTTAGGGTCTGCTTTAGCTGAATCAATACTAAACTTTATCAAAAATCCTGCATAAACTAACTTGCCATCGGATTTATCGTATAAATACGTTCTGCCTGTAGATGCCCCTGTTCGTACAAAAACAATATCATTTACTTCCAAAAAGTAATTACCTGAATCAGGATGATCTACAGACCTCAACCCATTAGTTAATATATATCCTTCATCACTTATATCAGTTATTCTCAAATAAGTAGGAAGTTTTGGGTTATTTTCTACTGAAGGTGCATTAATTCCGTAAGAACCTTTCCCTAATACAATATCCTTTAAAAATACTTTTTTCCATTCACCATTAAACCCAGGGAGTCTTATTTTCCCAGTTAACAAATTCTGCAGTAATGCTTTTTTCTGCTCCTTTTTCTCATCAATTAACTTAACATTTAATTCAATTGCCTTATCCCAAGTGGTAAGGATTGTTGCTATTTTTTGTTGTTCATTTATACTACTAGGTATTGGAACTTCAAGCTCTCCGAATTCTTTTTGACCTAATGTTTTATTTCGACCAGCACCTCCTGGAGATGCCACGTTCAGTAAATACTTCCCTCGAGGAGACTTAAACATATAAGTTATAAAATCTAAATCAAGTAAACCTTCGATAGCCTTATACATTGGAAACCTATGAGAAGCAATAAATCCAACTTCTTTATCTGTTGTTTTCGCTACTGCAAGTTCCCATGCAAACACAATATTAACTATGAAACAATCAGGTACAACCCAAAAAACAGCCTTATTACCTAACTCTTCACCTTTGACCGATTCCTTATAAAAAATCCCCTTTCCATGAGATCGTATCCCTATTTGTTTATAATCTACATCTTTTTGAACATCAACCGGATTCCTTACTCTTTTTAAAATGTCCTTAACCTTCTTTATTTCCCAATCTGAAGGAATTACACCATATTTAGTTTTTTGATAGCCTGTAGGAATATTTTCTTGTCTGAGAGTTTCGGTGTTCACTATAAATTTTTGATTCTCATTTAGCATCATAATCCCAACTCTTTCAAATACTTTTCCATTTGTGCTTCAACTTTTTGAAGTTCATACTGTATATTTGCTATATCACTTTTCACGGAATCCATATCCACAGGTACTTCCTCTTCAAATGTATCAACATATCTAGGTATATTTAAGTTATAATCGTTCTCTTTAATTTCATCCATTGATGCAACATAAGAGTACTTCTCCTTCTCTTTCCATTCTTCGTATGTATTAATGATTTCTTCTATATCCTTTTCTCTTAATTTGTTCTGGTTCGTTCCTTTTTCATAATGCTCTTCTCCTGAAGCATCAATAAATAAAACGTCGTTATGCTTCCTATTCTTTTTAAATACCAGAATACATGCAGGGATTCCTGTTCCATAGAATAAGCCTCCTGGTAAACCTATAACAGCTTCCAAAAGATTCATTTCTATAATTTGTTTACGTATTTTTCCTTCACTTGCTCCACGGAACAAAACACCATGTGGAAGAATGTAGCCATACAGCCGTTTTCAGCTAACGAATAAAGCATATGCTGTACAAAAGCATAATCCCCTTTAGAATTAGGAGGAACTCCCCATTCAAATCGTCTATGTGGATCTAGGCTTGATTCCATTTTGAATTTTTTATCAGTACTTCCTTCACCAGCAAATCCCATAGCCCATTTGTCTAATGAGAAGGGTGGGTTCGCTACAATTTTCTGAAATTTCATTAATCTATCATTTTCCAAATGTAATGGATTAGCTAAAGTATCTCCCCATTCAATATTTGCATCATCTATACCATGTAGATACATATTCATGAGAGCTAAAGAATGTGTAGCACCATTCCGTTCTTGCCCATAAATCGCTACTTTTTTATTTGGAACTTTATTAGCTACTTTTATCAACAGTGAACCTGATCCACAAGTCGGATCATATACACGATCATTCTCTTGAGGCTTTACTAGACGTGCTAATAATTCGGATACTTCTGCTGGCGTGTAGAATTCCCCACCTTTTTTCCCAGCATCAGAGGCGAATTGTCCAATCATATACTGATAAGCGTTACCTACAACATCTTCATTTCCAATTTGAGAAGGTCTCAATGATAGTTGATTAAAGTCTTCCAGTAATGACCGAAGAATCGCATTACGCTCTTTCGCTTTTCCAAGAATGGATTCACTGTTAAAATCAATGTTTCGGAAAACACCTCTCAGTTTTCCAGTATTTTCATTTTCGATTCGTTCCAATGCTTTGTTTATAATTTCTCCAATTTCTGGATCATTACGTTTACTATATAAATAGTCAAATGTTGATTGTTCATCTAACACAAAACGTTCTCTGGACAGGGCCCTTTGGATGCGAAGCTCATCCCCATTATATCGCTCTTTATATTGTTCTAAATTCTCTTTATAAGAATCACTAAGATACTTAATGAAAAGCATTGTAAGGATATAATCCTTGTATGTACTTGAGTCTATCTTTCCCCGGAATGAATCCGCTGCTTGCCATAAAATGGCGTTTATCTCCTGTTGCGTTACTTTTGTATTCATTATGCTCCTCCTAAATTTATCCAACCCTAATAAGGGTCCTCCGGCTATCCTCTATTTTATATAATAGTAGATATTTATCACTCTACTGTAATTATCGCAAAATGGGGTGTTTTAGGCAATTCCCACCTTTAGATATGGCTACACCTACTATATCAGACACTTATGTGTTCATTTTCTATTCTGTGTTGTTCCTCACTTATTTGGAAAACGGAAGCCTTACGAATTTCCCATCTAATTAAGGTAACATATCATACCGAATGGAAATCTTCTATCATTTCCTTTTATATGACCAAAAGGGTAAAATTCACAATCAGCCATAAAATTGGAAAACAAAAAACACATAGACCCATTAATCTATGTGCACATCAAGTATATTCTCCAGCAATATTTCGGTAGAATCTGCGTCGTTCAGCTCTAAATACTTTTGCAATGAATCAACCTTTTGTAGCTTGCCATTAATCTTATGAAAATCATGCTCTTCATAATAATCAATAGATACATTCAAGTCGTTTGTAATCGCCAACTGTAACTTTAAACTAATTTCATTCATTTGTTGCTCATCCAATATCGGTTTTGTCTTATATTCCTTTTCCTTCCACATTTGTTTTAACATATTTATGTGTTCAGGCATCATTATTGATGTCCATTTGATATTTCCTCTATCATTTAACATTTTATTCTCCACCTTTTACAAACAAATATCATATACGTTAGCCACAGAAAAACAGAAAACATATGTTCCTATTTTAACAGGAAGAAAGAAGATAAACAAGTACACTTCGATATGAGTAATGCCATTTTCACCCCTGCTGTAAATAAGGCTTTTCCTCAATAGTACCCGACCTAGATGAGTCACTATGCTTCTTTATTATCAAATATTTTTCACTGACGGGCACCTAACCTTATTGCTGATCAGCATGTTAACGTTAACTTGTAGGTAATAAGGTTTCTTCTGTTCCGTGACAATTAGTTAGTTAACTGGTGTCTGGCTTAGTTGTTCTTTTTAAGAGTCACTCATCATGGGGATTTTTATATTTGTGACTGCCGAAACCTTATTTTCGACATATATTATATAGGGTTAAGATTAGGCAATCCTGATTTTAATATTCAATGAGTAATGGAATTTTGTGCAGCAAATTACCGGACACTGCGTTGATTAACAATAAATTTATATAAGGAACAGTATTTGTACCTTATTCGAACCGTTTCAAGCACCCTTTGCAATTCCTTGTTTCTAACTTTCGTCAATCGTAAATAATTGTGTCCCAAAATGGGACCAATGTGGCTCTTATATATATATATTGATTCCCTTCATCTAATGTATTTTTACTTTTTCCCATAATTCTCCCCTATAGTGCTATCTTCGATTCATCCTCAATCAGCTCGACTAGAGGATTCCAACAACGGGTTCCTAATTTAATCTAGCAGTTCTACTGACTGTCACTTTCAAGGGAATTTTATTATTAGGACAATCTTAACCCTATATATATATAGGGTTAAGATTAGGCAATCCTGATATTAAGACAATATTCCGACTAATTATAAGAAAATAAAACTACTAGATTAGAATTCATGCCTACATCTAGTAGTTTTCCAAATTTGTATCTAATTTGATTCCCTGTTTAACTTTTCTTTCGCAATATACTTTTCCAAGTATAAGTTTATCTCTTCTGAAGTAAAGCCCATTGCTTCAGTCATAAACCTTATTCTAGTTCCAATTTCCGGTTTTCTTTTGTGTGCTTCGATCCTATACACATAGCTCGGGCTAATCGAAACAATTTCTGCCATGTCTTGAAGTGTTAACCCGCTTTTTACCCTGAACTCTTTTACAGTTTTACCAAAGTCCTCTACCAACTGATCTACCAGCATTATTTTCTCCTCGTTATTCATTCCTAAATTCCTCCTAATCTATTGGATGTCTCCAATCCCTGATTTATTTTGTTTACTCTTTATACTAGACTTCATTTCCCAAGTTATAACCGATAGAAAGGGTATTTATTGCTATAGATTAATCCCGAAAGAGTCTTTAATTTATCTACAGTAAAACCACATTTATGTACCTAAATGGAATATTTTATTCAGAGATATCTAATATAAAGTATAGTAAATTTCATCAAAGAGTAAGGAAGTGATACAGAATGACCACAGAAGAATTTATGGGTCTATCAATGAATGACAAGGTACGTACAGTTAATAAAATGCTAGAAAAGGAGGAGAAAGATCATTTAAAGAAGGTGAGCGAGAAGATCGGTATCCCATACAGTGCCTTCACAAAACTTATGAGGGATAACGGTAATTTCCAATATAACCAGACTACCAAAAAATACGAGAAACTGATGAGTTTGGAAGAGTACGAGGTATATATTGACTCAGTAGAGAAACTAGATAAAAGTGAAAAGCCAAATGAAACATTACGGTTTATAGAAGATCATTTGGGTGAAATAAAACGTCTATTAGGCGACCATGAGAACCAATTAATCATAAACCCAATTGTTTACAATCCAGCCTCTAAAACAATTAACAAATCCTTTCAGGTCAACGCTGATATCTATAATCAGTTCTCCAAATTATGTACTAGACAATTTCCACATCTTCGCCAAAGAGATATCATCAGTATGAGTCTACTAGAATTTATCAGAAAGTACGAAGAAGCCCCTTCTGAGAATTAACTAAGGGGCTCCTACATCTTATACAGAATAAAATTAGCTCTCTGTATATCTATTGACTGTGATTGAATACCGATAGATTTCAATATCGTTGTCAATAAATCCTCGCCTTCTTGCAGCCAACAACGTTTGATACATATTTTCTCGCCCCACAACATTGTCTGTATGTATATAGATCCTGTTTGCTCTTAATCCATTCTCACACATATACTTAACCAAATCGTATCCAGTTGGTAAAAGATCTCCCTCTTCATCTACTCCTAAGTCATGGTCTAGAGAAAGCATATGGACAGTGTTTTGTTCCATTATGGAGATAGCATGTTCTATTGTTCTTGCCCCTTTAAAACCTATAGGTATGTCTCGTAGATCATCAGATAAATGTTGAGCCATCCATACTTTTGAAACAGATCTAAAACATCTGATTGAACATTTCGATCCCAACCGAAATAAGCACGATCCATACATGTAGAAATGACTTTGGCATCATGTTTTAATAAAAGCTCAGCAACTTCCGTAAACCCAAAGTACGAGGAAATTTCAAGAGGTGTTCTACCCAATTTATCTTCTCTGTTTACATCTGCACCACTTTCAATTAATAGCTTCGTAAATTCCATGTTCCCCATGTATACAGACCAATAAAGTAAACTCTGTCCTTGAATCTCTTCATTGGCATCATGTTTATTCAAATACTTCCCCAGTGCTTCGATATCATTATTTTGTAACAACTTAAAGTAGTTCATAACCTCACCTCGATCAAATGATTGTTGTAGGAAACAAAGAAGTAGGGTACCTAATATCTTTCAGTTTTACTTAAACTTTGGATGTTGGTTTCGTGAGTTACTGCAGTTTGCAGTAAACTTTGGACTACCCTTCCGTTACTTCGTGCAGATTTAATGAAACTTTGGCAGTCATCGCCGTTACTTCGTGCAGTTTTACTAGTAAAAGTTAAACATGACTAAGGCAGTTTCAAGTTTCAATATTTCCCCTGATTTCTTCCTTTTCTAGTTCTCTAAGTGCCGCTATTGCAACCAATAAATGTTTTTCATTAGGCTTTGATGTGTAGAGGACATATTGTGTAATTTTGCCAATTATTAATATGAGGCTCCAAATTACTTTTGGTTCACTTCTCCAAAGCTCATAGCCTATACTCCATGCTACTAGAATCAACCAAGGAGTATCTCCAAAAACTAAAAATAGAATAACGAAACATATGAAGAAAGAAATGATTAGATTTGTTCCACAATCTTTATGTACCCTCGATTGATTCTTTATATAATCTAATGTTAGATTTAGACTCTTATCATAAGTATTAGCACACATGTGTTCCGCAGCGTGATACTTACTCACGGAACTTAGCTTAATAATTAAACCTGCTATAATGAGTACGCTACATAACAGTACCAATCTATTGCTTGGGATGAGGTACAATAGACCAACACTGGTTTTTTCATTGAAAAACACTCGCATCAATAGCAATACAATCGTCACAAATAAAAATAACTTCCAAGACTCAATTACCGTCTCGACTATCAAATTAAATGAGCGAACGAAAGGTACTTTAGATAGAACTTTAATTATTTTCAAGTCTTCTTTCTTACGTTCAGTTACTGTTATGATTTTTCCCCCCTTTAATCGTGCTACCGATCGGTACCTTTCCCCTGTAAAACTTACAGAATTAAATCCTGCTTTACCTCCATATATCTTCAATTTGAATCCCTCCTAAAATCAAATGATACAACCTATCGTGAAGAGTTATCTTCCGAAGGTCTTTTTAAAAATTGAATATTTACCATGTCATAGCCATCCTTCACACCCCTAGTAAAAACATGTATGTCTAGTACATCCATTCCCTGCTTTTCAATTTTTTTCCAGATATCTATATATTTATCAATATCTGATGCACTACAATTCAATGAGGTACTAGTTGTACCTACCCACTTCCAATCTTCTGGAGACTGCATTTTGATAATATAATTCTTTTGCTCATTAGTTTCCTCCACCTTATATTTTTAATAATACAAAGCTAACTTTGAAAAGTTATTTACTTAAAATATCACTTTCATCTACATTAAAAAATTCTGCAATCATTCGGTGAATCCTAATCACTATTTGCTTCTCAACCTCCTGTGATAGGTTCCTTTTATCAACAAAAGAAAGAGATTTTTGCAGATTTGTATTTCTGTTGATCACTTTTCTTACTCGCAACGGGATTTGACCTGATTTTCTAAATAAAATATCTTGATCTACTTTATAAAGTTGGGAAAACTCTATAACTAACTTATCTGTGGGTTTTCGAAGATTTCTTTCAAGTTGTGAGACATAATTTATCGAAAGATCCAATCTCTCAGCTACCTGGGCAAGAGTTAAACCTCTTTTTTCTCTTAATTCCCGTATATAAATTCCAAATTCCATATTTTTTAAACCGTGTTTATTACTCATTCGAACCACCCTTAAATTAAATTTTCACCATTAATGTTTGCCTCTCATTTATACCAACGACTATAAACACTAGTAACAAAATAAAAAACTCGTCCCCTTGTTAGGAAACGAGTTTAAAGATACTATTCTAATTTTGGAATACAAGTAGTTTCTGTTCACTTGAAACACCATTTGTGTATTTATTATTATCTTGTATTATAAATTAGCTCCATTTAATAATCAATCATTATCTTTAATAGCGGAAACCAGAATACTTTTACCCTGTTTCTCCATATTCCCACATTTTGATTCAAGATGTATTTTGCTTATACCTCTTCAAGTGGTTTTATTGCTGACATATTGCATTTAACGCCGTGTGATTGGAGTAGCAGGATGAATGCTTATAAATAAGAACAATGAAAAATTACTCTTGATCGCCAATCCTCTTATAAAAATCTAACTTGATTACGAACTCTCGCTCTAACAATAAGATCCTCAGCAGAAACGTGAGAAAAATATCTTTGACCGTATTCCTCCCAAACATCTTCAACAATAATTGCATACTCATTTATGTCTTTTATAATAATCACTTGTCCTTTTTGTAGTTCTTTATCTGTTTCAATTAAAGTACCGTCATCCCTATCCATTCGATAACGAAATACCTCTTCAAAGTCATCAAACGTTTTATGGATTTCGTGATATAATAACAAATGAATCTACTCCTTCCTACTTTCATAATATGGATTACATTTACACCTTCTAAATAATTTGAATAACCCAAAAGGACCATTCTGCATCTGCTGCAATTCTTCAATAATCCTCTCATTTTTCTCCCGTAGTTTCCTTGTATGATGAGATTCAGGAATCTTGGGTATTTTAACATTCACTCTTTTATATATAGAATTTGGTATACGATCCTCTAAACTGTTGTACTTACTTTGATTTATTGGCTTTTCCCGGATGGAACGAAACCACTCTGCACCCTGCTTCTTTGCCTCATCAGGTGAATGTTGCTGAAATTGAGTAATCATGATGGATTTAATCTGCTTAATTTGTTCCATGGATAAACCCATTTCTCTGCATGTTAAAAGCATATACCCTACTGCTTGTTCTTCATCCATTCTGTTATTAGAACATAAATCACCCTTAGTCATACTGAGCCATCCTCTCTGTTAATTGTTGTTTAATACTTGCTTAATGTCGTACACTAATCCATTCCCTGCATTTCAATTTTATTTTCCAGATATTTATCTATTTATCAACAACTAAAGCACTAAACATCAATAAGGTTGTCCCTGCCCACTTCCAATCTTCAGTCGATTCTTGATAATATCAATTCTTCTGCTCATTTAGTTTACCTCCACCTTTTTGATATATATATAATAATGAGAAACTAGTCTTTAAAAGTTATTCACTTAAAATACCACCTTCATCTTCATTTAAAGATGTTGCAATCATACGGTGAATCTCAATCATTATTTGATTCTCTTCCTCCTGAAATAGGTTACTTTTATCAACAAAAGAAAGGGACTTTTGCAGATTTATACTCCTGGTGATTACTTTTCTTACTCACAACGGTATTAGATCAATAAAATATCTTCCTCAACTTTATTGAGCTGGGATAACTGTATAACTACCTTATCTGTTGGTTTTCGAAGATCTCTTTCTAGTAATAAGACATAATTTATCGTAACATCCAACCTCCAGCTACTTGGGCAAGAGTTAGACCTCTTTTCCTCTTAATTCTCGTATATATGCTCCAAACTCCTCATTTTTTAAATCATGTATATTATTCATTCGATCCACCTCCTGAAGTAAATTTTCATCAATAATGTTTGCCTCTCTTTTATACCAGTGACTATAGGCAAAAAAAAAACCGCATTTCCTCTTGATTAGGATGCGAGTTTTTTAAAATATATTAATATATTTTTAGACTTATTTATACAGATCATTTTGATCCCCACTTTTTCCAAATACTATGTTAATGCCAATTATAATTGACCATTTTTCAGTAATCAAGTATATGTACGGAGTATTCCTTTAGACTAATTATGAAAAACCCCAATACTATCAAATACGCTTTATATTAACAAAATAGAGTGTTCAATAATCTTCGATATCTGCTCGTCTTAGTAATCACGACTTAGTATTTGTGTGATAATAAGGTTTGACAATATTGAAGAAATATATCTCTTTGATTTCCACTTATGTTAAAGACTTATATCTTTATGGGTTCTTCCAATTTTAATTGAGTATATTGCAGATCTCGAGCAGCCCATATCTGTAGCAATTTTTCCTACTGCTATTCCCTGCGATAAATGAGATTTTATTAATTTTACTTCATCTTTCGAAAACCTTCTATATTTAGGGGGATTATCCTGCTTTTGGTATTTTAGTATATACAGTACTTTCTCTTTTTTTCTCCGCATACCAAAGGTATTATTTTGGTTGTACAAAAGATGACACAGAAGGTAAACACTCTCTTTATTTCCTACAGATAAATAATACTTACCACTTTCCTCTTCAAACCCAGTACCACCAGTAATGCCATATTCCTTTCTCAAGTATTCACATAGAGCATCTCTAAAATCAAGGGATGCAGTATAAAAAACTAATCTAAATTGCTTAGTTTTATAAACTCCCTTACTATTTTTTTGTTGTTGAATGATTACCGAACCATCACCATCAAATACCCCCCTTAAAAAGTCTCCTATAAACTCTTTAGGGATCTTAGGAAAAGATAAAGTCTTGGATTTCCCCTCAACTAATCCCCACTTATTCAGTATTTGTGCAACCATGTAATTTTGAAATTGAATACCATACATTTTCTTTCTTCCATGAATCTTTTTGCCATTCACCTTTCCGCCTTGTCTTGGTTTTCTAATTGTAATTGCACCAGTATAACCTATCACCTTCGCTACATGTTCAATTACATCCTTATCAGCCATTTCAATTCCTATTTTATTTCCTGACCTCCATCCATCAGTTAGTAATACACCTAACACATAGAAAAAGGAGGAAGAAAATGTTAGAAAAAAACTCAAATTTACCTTAGATTCTCTAAGACTTCTAATTTTATTGGCCTCTGTTTTACCTCTTGATTTAATTCCATAAATACTCATTAAATAACTAATACTCCTAGAGTTAACATTGTATTCTTTTGCTATTTCTGCTTGGCTCTTTTGCTCTATTATATAAAGATAATAAAGGTCATCCTTTGAAATTTTTTCTTGAAGTGGCCTCTTTCTATTTTGATGTTTCTGCTTTCTTGGGATGCCGTACTTTCTTAATAGATAATTAATATGTTGCCTGGTTACTTCCTTTCCTAATGATTCGGCAATTTTTGCACTACTCATATTTTTTACCACATACAACTTATATAGCTTTTCCTTCGGCATGATCTTATTGAAATTGTGATGTTTTCTACCAGTACATATATCACATAACTTTTCCCCTTTTTCTATTCTCCTAGAGAAAGTTCTTGTACTAATTTCTTGTGGAGGGTGTATTTCGTTTGGGCAGTTAATAATAAAATGAGTAGCCTTCTTACCCCTAATAATTTCCATAAGTTTGTACCCATCGCCATCGCCCATTTTGCTTTCAACCAATGTCCGTGTCCATATAATAGTCATATATCCTTTATTCATACTCCTTTTACAAGTATTTGTAATACAGAGTATTGCCAGGATAAATACTTTTATACAAACTTAATTATTATGCCCAAAGACCTCTTCCTATATACCTTTTCCTATAGTCAAAGGATAAGGTATTTTCGATATTTTTTTATCTAGATAGTAGTCAATAAGTAGCTGGTCGAGCGTTTCGAGGTGTTTTCTCTTTCGATAACTACTTTTTCCCCTTAAAAACATAGGGTAAAAATGAAGTATTGTAGCATAACTTTAAATGCTTTTACAGTTAGGAAACTACTGAATAGGGAATAGCGATACGTTGGATATGTACTATATGAATCTGAATCCTATGGGTCGAAATTTCTAAGGAAATAGAGGGATATTGGTATAAAAAAGAACTGGACTCGCCATGGAATCCAGCCTGAATTGGTGTTTAATACGCTTGGAAGATGCTAATGCAAATCCTTTTAAGTGCATAAATGATTTATTTATCTATTCTTTTACATATACAGTCACCCAATGTCCATCCCCAAAGTTAAATCCTATCTTTTCTGATATAAATCCATTACTTTCTTAATGTACTCCACTAAGTCCATTTCCATCACTTTTGCATTAACCTCTTGGACCTCCATAGTAATTTCATTTTCTCCATATTTATCATACTGTTTTATAAAATCACCTAACGAATCAATTACTATCGCTGCTACACTTTTGTTTCTTCTTTGAATCTTCTTTTGTAACCTTTGGAAATAGTACAAAACTTGCTTTTCTTGTTGGAAAACGCAACTTTTTCGTATCAATAAATCTCCTTATCTTATCATGATCAGCTCCTATATCTGTAACAGGTAAAGCAGCCACGATTCTCTCAATATCATCAACCGTTTCAATATTACCAGCACCTATAATCTCAAAGTACTCACTGACCACAGGTTTATACATCTCTTCATATACCGCATGAAATGTCGATTTATTTATGTTTTGGTCATAATAATCCATATTCAATGGATCATAGTAAACCACTTTAAAGCCTGTTCCAACCTGATTCATTTTGACGAAGATTAGACTCCAATTAGCCACCCTACATATAAATGCATGTCCTGCTTCTATTACTTTAATTGCACTTCCATAACCATTATCTAATTTGTTTACTTCCATCTGTGTACTCATTTCGATTCCTCCTATATTAATGATTTTTAAATATGGAGTCCATGGAACTGAGAAAATTACAATTATTCCCTTACTCTAGCTCCTTGAATTCATATTTCTTTTGTTTATGATTCTATTATATATAGGCAATGGAATTAAAAGGTGACGTTCCAAGTCACATTTAGAATTTTGGGAGGAATTTCATGAACAAAACATTAGACCAACAGACTATAGCTGAATTAAAATTATACATTAGAGACAATGGTCTAAATAAAGCAGCTACAGCCCTAAAAAGACAGTTCCTTGCTAATGACTCAACTACGGTATATAGTCCATCATCACCGCCTGTGGATACTTATTATGGTAAAGGTATCTTTGGAGCTTTAAAACAAAGGATCAAAAGGGTGAAAAACACTTATACACTCGGAGAGTATGTGGAGTCGCTTTTAAATGAACGGAATAAGAGCTTTTCTGTTGACCTTGAAAAGTTTGATGTTGACCGATTTTATAAAAATAAAGTTATAAAAAACAAAATAAACCCATCCAAACAAAAACTTCTTTGCTTTGCAGTTGCATTACGATTAAATATAGAAGAAACAGATGATTTATTGCGATGGGCTGGACTTACTTTAGCAGAAGAAAATTCTGTCTTTGATAATATAATTGGATATTTTATAGAAAAAGAAATTTACGATCCTATTGAAATTGATCAGTACTTAGTTGAATTTGGGGAATCACCTATGTTCTCTGTTGAATAGAATTATGCGATAAATTTGAATTAGAATAGTGAAAGGGAGTTTGCTCCTCCCTTTTTGTCGCCTCATCAAAAAGACAAATAAAAAAGACTGAACCCATATAGGCCAGCCTTAACTTGTATAACTCTAATACAGTTAATTAATCTTATTTCACCTTTCATTAACGCAACAGTTACTTTAAGTGTTTTACTTCACAATTACTTCTTATTTTTACATGCATTTAAGTAAATTTAGCTCATGCTCAGTTATTAAGATGAGAATTCACGGCGTTTTTCATGTAATTAATGAGTGCTATTACCTCGCTCTCTAGTCCTTCCCACTTATCAATACACTCTCCTCGATAGGATTTTCCTGCTATATCCATTAAATTCGAATGCTCTTTTGGCAAAAGAGGTATAGCCCATTTTGCAGCCACATCTTTTGGAGAAATTTCACCAGTAGTTACCGTCTGCCACATCCGAGCTAGGGTTAAAATTACATTACGCTCATCATCTTTGATTTCCTCAATCAACTCTGGCAAAGAATCCTTAATTGCTCTTCGAATATCTGTCAAAGGCACAGGAGCAAGTATATTTGAAGCATCAGGACCAAATAGGGAAATGCTATACTTTCTTGCCTGTGCTAAAACAATTGCCAAATCGGGATCATAACTTGGTCCCTGAATTTGTCCTTTCTCAAACTCACCTCTGAGCCACTCACCGTAGATAAATTCTTTTTTTGGTGGATATTTCCAAGGTACAACATCGCTATGGTTGATAACCGTGAGTTCAAGAGGTCTCAATGAATCTGTATTTCCTATCTTTCCAGATATAAGCATTAGTCTGTCAGTTAGTTTTTTTCGAGTTACTTCAAGTAAACTATTATTCACTAGTACTAGGACATCAACATCACTGTTGATGCGTAAGCCTCCTTTTACTGCTGAACCAAATAAATATACTCCGATTATCGAACTTCCGAGTAACTCCTCCACAATTTTTAATGCTTTAATTGCTTGTGCTGGAATTTTTTTGTTACTCAAACTGTACATATACTAAATACTCCTCTCGTCTGATTATATTCCTCTAATGTACGTTTGTTTTGTTAGTATTCAATTAAATGGCTTTTGAACAATAAAGATAGATACTATTCAATGTCCATTTAACAAACAAGAATTGGTTTCTTCCTTTTAGAAAGCAACAATTATTTTTACAAACGAAAATTGGATAAAGTGGGGTATTTTTAAAATATATATTTATGTTACAATAATATTGACTTTTAAAAAAGGGTTGATTCTAATGAAGAAAGCAGACAAGTCAGCCTCCTAAATTCACTTTAGATAAAAATTTAGGAGGCATATCAAATGAACTTTAATAAAATTGATTTAGACAATTGGAAGAGAAAAGAGATATTTAATCATTATTTGAACCAACAAACGACTTTTAGTATAACCACAGAAATTGATATTAGTGTTTTATACCGAAACATAAAACAAGAAGGATATAAATTTTACCCTGCATTTATTTTCTTAGTGACAAGGGTGATAAACTCAAATACAGCTTTTAGAACTGGTTACAATAGCGACGGAGAGTTAGGTTATTGGGATAAGTTAGAGCCACTTTATACAATTTTTGATAGTGTATCTAAAACATTCTCTGGTATTTGGACTCCTGTAAAGAATGAATTCAAAGAGTTTTATGATTTATACCTTTCTGATGTAGAGAAATATAATGGTTCGGGGAAATTGTTTCCCAAAACTCCTATACCTGAAAATGCTTTTTCTATTTCTGTTATTCCATGGACTTCATTCACTGGGTTTAACTTAAATATCAATAATAATAGCAATTATCTTCACCCCATTATTACAGCAGGAAAATTCATTAATAAAGGTAATTCAATATATTTACCGCTATCTTTACAAGTACATCATTCTGTTTGTGATGGTTATCACGCAGGATTGTTTATGAACACTATTCAGGAATTCGCAGATAGGCCTAATGACTGGCTTTTATAATATGAAATAATACCGACTGTACTTTTTACAGTCGGTTTTCTCACTAACCTCCCTCAATAGTTTAAGTACATTTCTTCACAATGTTAAACAATCTATCTCCATCTTACCTTTGATTTTGAAATGACTAGATTTTCCAATTTAAAGATAGCGAATTAAACAGGATTCCTTTTACACAAAACATTTTTATATCCTATTGTTTTATATTGTTCTTATATTCTGAAAGAGAGATAACGTTGCTTGGACATATTTCATTACTTTTCTCTATATATTCTATTTTCTTCAACTCTTTCAGATACTCACAAGGTATGTAGACATCAAATCCAATAAGAGCTTGTCCAGTATCATCAAAAATTAAAATTTCCCCTAAATCTTCATCTTTACCAATTGGATAAACACGATGTATAGAAAGATCCTCACCATATTCCCCTACCAATGCTAGATCTAATCTAGAAAATACTACATGGGTTGCTTCTTGCATGGGACAAACTTTATAACCTCTTGTTTCCGGTACTCTGTTGTGCCAAGTTTCGGTAATGAATTCTAAATAATCAACGGATAATTCCAAATCCTCGGTATTAAAATTGAGATTTTCGCTTATATCAATAATATTCTTTTTTGTCATATGCCCTTCATCCTTTACTCGTATTTAATTATTTATGAAGCACCATTAGGATACAACTCGATTTGGTATTGGATCGGCTAAAAGTGATTGATTGTTGGTAGAAATGCCAATAACATCTCAATTAATTTCTGCAAAGTCTGACAAAATCCTATTTCTGACACTAACTGCATTTTCCTTCTTACTTTGCATAGATTGTGATTGAGAACCTACACTTAACTCATTAATTATATAAAGAAAATCAGATAATGCATTATCAAGATATAAGTCATAAATATCTTTTACAATTCTATAAACTTGAATATCATGTAAGTAATCCCCTTGGTATACTGTAAATGAAACGGCATCTATATCATTATAATGTTTAACTTCTATGGAAGTTTCAACACTCCACCCTAATTCTTCTGAACAATCTTCGTATGGCAACGTGTTTGCAACAATAATTAAATTAGTTTTTAGCATATGTTTGCTGTAATATATATACTCCACATCCGACCCTTCAATGTATTTTCTATTTAAACCGTTAATCAATTTCATTTTTGCATCTCCATTCTGTTTTATTTTTTCTATGATTCCATTTTATATAGTCAATGGTATAAAAGGGTTGCCTGAGAAGTCACATTTAGATTTTTTCAAACAATAAAGACTACCCCTGAATTAGCCTTCATAAATATTATCTTATCCGCCTGTTTTTACTTGAATGGATATGAACAACTCAGAATACCACGTTAATCCGAATTAATTACTGTACCTTGAAAAGAGAAAAGCTATTCTCATATCTTCTTATCTCTCTCTTCCACCTTATGGATGAAATATTACAAACCTAACTAGATTCTTTTTTCTAACTATGTACCATAAGATTAATCATTTGGGAAAACCCCACCCCTCCAACCCGCATTCCACCGTTTGAGTCATAATAAAGTTTTGCTACGGAACCCCTATTTTCACACTTTCTTGGTTCAAAAATGACCGTTTTTCCGGCCTTTTTCGGCTGTTTTTTCATGGTTTTTTCGAAGTTGGAATAAAGTTTTGGGAATGGAATAAGGAAAAATTCTAGAATAGATAGTGGAGAAAAGAGGGATAAAATAAAGAGAAAATATTGAATGAGTATTGATTTATTATTGAATTGGATATTGGATAAACCCAGTAATGACAAGGATTTAGGAACATAACTGCATTGAAAAGATATTGGAAAAGACATAAAAAAACTCGGGCTCCTGATGAGGAAAACCCGAGAAATTATTGGATCTATATTGAAAAAGCAAATGTTTATTATTACGAAATCGGTGGTGGGAGTAGCAGATGTTTATTTTGACAGTCAGGTGTTTATTATTGATCTACAATTCTCTTTGTAGCAACGATACACACTCCACATGATTCGTCTGAGGAAACATATCAACTGGCTGTATTTCCTTTGTTTCATAGCCGCCTTCATCAAGTATTTTTAAATCGCGTGCTAGTGTAGAAGGATTGCAGGAAACATATACAATCCGATTTGGTTCCATTTCAATCATGGCTTGAAGAAAATCTATTTCGCAACCTTTACGCGGAGGATCAACGACAATAACATCCGGCTGAAGTCCTTGAGCTTTCCACCGTGGCATAACTTTTTCAGCTTTTCCAACAATAAACTCTACATTCGTAATACCGTTGAGCTTTGCATTTATTTTCGCATCGTGAATCGCTTCCGGAACGACTTCAATACCATATACTTTTTTTGCTTGTCGAGCCAAAAACAATGAAATAGTGCCAATCCCGCAATAGGCATCAATTACTACATCATTTGCTCCAATATTTGCATATTCCAATGCCTTTTCATATAATACCTTTGTTTGTTGCGGGTTGACCTGATAAAAGGATTTTGCCGAAATGGCGAAACGAATATCACCAATCGTATCGTAGATGTAGGCGTCCCCCCAGATAACCTTTGTTTCCTTTCCTAAAATAACATTCGTCCTTTCTTTGTTAACATTATGAACAACAGATTTAACATGAGGGTATGTTTCGGTTAATTCTTTAATTAGCTTATCTTGCTGAGACAGTTTTTCCGTTCGGGTTACAATTACAATCATCGTATCATTTGTTTCTCTACCTGTACGCACCATAATATGACGCAGAACACCGCTATGTTTCTTCTCATTATATGCTTGTATACCTAAACGTTCAGCAATTCGCCGTACAGCCTCTACCATCCGATCATTTACCTCATCTTGAATAACACAAGTATTCATATCTTCAATAATACGGTGACTTCTTTTTTGGTAAAATCCAGTAATTAGTTCGCCTTTCTTTTCGCCTACTGGAATTTGTACTTTGTTACGATAACGCCAAGGATCTCTCATCCCTAGTGTTGGCAAAACAGAGACATCATCTAGATGCGCAATCTTCCGCATGACATTTTTCACTTGATTTCGTTTCATCTCAAGCTGCATATCATAGCTCATATGCTGTAATTGACAGCCACCGCATTTATAATACACATTACACGGTGGCTCTACACGCTCCGAACTTTGCTTCTCTATTTGCAAGAGCTTGCCATAGCCGAAGTTTTTATTTACTTTAACGACTTTAACCAATGCTTTTTCACCCGGCAAAGCATTTGGGACAAATAATGGATAGCCGTCTATTTTTGCAATGCCGTTACCTTCATGGGTCAAATCTTCAAAAGTAAGTGTTACTGTTTCATTCTTTTTTACTGGTACTACTCTTTTTGCCATTATTCTCTTCCTTTATACGCTTGTATGTATTCCTTATCGCATAACTCTATGAGGTATCCACATGTAAAGCGACAAGAATAACTATAGTCTAACTTAATTTTTTTCTGTAAACAACAGCATTAAAGTTGCAAATGGTCCTAGTAAGAGTGATACAAGAAACCAATTCAGACCGCTTCTATTTTTCCCCTGTGCCAGAACGGCATTTATTAATGCAAGCGTTCCCCAGCCAACATAATAATTTGCATTTTCCACATGAACATCTCCCCCCATACCCATACTGTTTTAAAGAGCCATGGCGTTTCACTCTTACTAAAGATTCGGCTACATACAAGATCCTTACTAATGAGCGGGAATATGTCTTTTTAAACTGTCCTCAGCTAATTTCAGGTTCAGCAGAAGATTTTTAACTTAAAACAGTTTTTCCAATACAGAAATCATTCCCTAAAAATCGGCTTAATCATATTATGTGTTATCCGAAGCTTAAGCTCTCTTCATATGGACACCCATTTTTTTAGAAAAACTTGGCTTGTCGCCAAGTCTTTAGCGAAAGCTGTAGTTTTTCTTATACTATAAACCTAAAAACTTTATACTATCCTATAGTATAAAAAAGACTACTGTACAAGTAGCCTTTTTACCTTTTTTCAATGAATTCAGTTGGAACAAAAAATTCAATATGTTGTTGCAGATTGACAAATTCGCCTGGAAGCAGACCACCATATTCTCCATCTATATTTAATTGCATCTTTTCATCCGTAGTCACCTTAATATACTTTGCCTTGTCATAAATGACATGTTTATCCTCTAAATGTGCTCCTCGTAAAGCAAGCGTCGCAATTCGAATAAACTCAGCCAAATTCGTTTTTCGTAGAATAATTAAATCAAAATAACCATCCTGCATATCTGCATCAGGAGCAAGCTTTTCAAACCCTCCAACAGAATTTGAATTAGAAATAAGAAAAAGCATAATATCCTCGTCTACTACTTTTCCGTCATATTCTATTTTGGCTCTTGTCGGTTTTAAAGAAGGCAGCATTTCAATACCTTTCATATAATAAGCGAGCTGTCCCAACATGGTTTTTAATTTGCTAGGCACTTCATAAGTCAGCTCGGTTAACTTACCTCCACCGGCTATATTCATAAAATAATGGTTGTTTACTTTTCCAATATCTAAAAACATTGTTTTGCCTTCGATAATAACATCTACAGCTTTTTGAATATCTCTTGGAATCCGTAAAGCTCTCGCAAAATCATTTGTCGTTCCCACAGGGATGATGCCCAACTTTGGTCGGTGATTTTGCTCAGCAAGGCCATTAATTACCTCATTTATGGTACCATCACCACCAGCAGCAATAACAAGATCATGTCCCCTCTCAATCGCTAATCTTGCAGCAGTGGTAGCATCCCCCTCGCAAGTTGTTGCATGAGCAGAAGTTTCATATCCAGCTACTTCAAGCTTTTCTAAAACAACTGGTAATTCTTTTCTAAAGGCTTCTCTCCCAGATGTAGGGTTATAGATAATACGTGCTTTCTTCATTGTTTTCCCTCCGCAATGCACCATGCACTGATATGCAGAACTGTTTCTATTTATAATAGCGAACATTAAGTTAATACTAAGCAAAAATTCATGAACTATTAAAGAAATGAATGAACTCCCAATACTCGAATACGGTTAACATAAGAGTTGCCTGATCCTTAACGCTTGAAAAGAGGAGTTAATAGCTTTGGGTCTCACAAGACATATATATAATGGAACCTGATACCTAGGAGACAGCTCTTTTCTTACATAAAACCCTAGACTATCATAGATTTTAAATCATGATAGTCTAGGTTAACTACTATCGCTTATTAATTTCTTCTAATAAGATTTTATTAACCATTGGCGGGTTTGCTTGCCCCTTGGTCGCTTTCATTACTTGACCTACTAAGAAACCAACAGCCTTCTTTTTACCATTTTTAAAATCTATGATGGACTGTTCATTTTCATCAAGGACTTTTGAAATAATCTCTTTTAACTGACCCTCATCAGAAATTTGAACCAGACCTTTTTCTTTAACGATTTTCTCTGGATCGCCGCCTTTTTTAACCAACTCAGCAAAGACTTTTTTCGCTATTTTTGATGAAATGGTACCATCATCAATGAGCTTAATCATTTTGCTTAATGCCTCTGGAGTAATCGCTAAATCATCTAATTCTTTATAATGTTTATTCATATAGGCAGATAATTCTCCCATTAACCAGTTGGAAACTTGTTTTATATCAACATCATGAGTAATTGCTTCCTCGAAAAAATCTGCCATTTGTTTCGAATTCGTAATGACCGTTGCATCGTATTCCGGCAACCCAATTTCTTCCATATATCGTTGTTTACGTGCGTCTGGAAGTTCAGGAATTTCTTGACGAATTCGCTCTTTCCAAGCATCATCAATATACAATGGAACAAGATCAGGTTCTGGGAAGTAACGATAATCATCCGAACCTTCTTTCACACGCATTAATAACGTCTCTTTGGTTCTCTCATCATAACGGCGAGTTTCTTGAAGGATCTCTCCACCGGAAAGCAAGATTTTTTCTTGACGTTTTTCTTCAAATTCTAACCCTTTTTGTACATAACTAAAGGAGTTTAAGTTTTTCAATTCGGTTTTTGTGCCAAATTCCTTTTGCCCAATTGGACGAAGTGAAATGTTAGCATCACAACGTAGCGAGCCTTCCTCCATTTTTACATCAGAAACGCCTGTATAATGGATAATATTTTTCAGTTTTTCTAAATATGCATATGCTTCTTCTGGAGAACGCATATCCGGTTCGGAGACAATCTCGATTAATGGCGCTCCTTGACGGTTAAAATCAATTAATGAATATCCATCATCACCATGTGTTAATTTTCCAGCATCTTCTTCCAAATGCAGGCGAGTAATTCCAATTCGTTTTTTCTTTCCATGCACTTCAATTTCGATCCAGCCATTTTCACCAATTGGCTGATCAAATTGAGAGATTTGGTAAGCTTTTGGATTGTCTGGGTAGAAGTAATTTTTACGATCAAACTTTGTATGTGTTGCAATTTCACAATTAAGAGCCATTGCCGCTTTCATTGCAAAATTAACTGCTTCTTCATTTAAAACAGGTAAAACCCCAGGATAACCTAGATCAATTGGGTTGACATTCGTATTTGGTGCTGTCCCGAACGCATTCACGCTAGGGCTAAATATTTTTGATTTTGTTTTTAATTCAACATGTACCTCTAAGCCAATAATTGTTTCGAAATTCATTCGTTGGCACCTCCTAGCTGAGGGCGTTGTTTATGATGATCTGTCACTTGTTCATAAGCATGTGCTGCCCGGTATACCGTCATTTCATCAAAATGTTTACCGATAATTTGCAGACCAATTGGTAAACCATCCGTTGAAAAGCCACAAGGAATGGAAATACCCGGTACTCCTGCCAAGTTCACTGGAATAGTTAAAAGATCATTTGCGTACATCGTTAATGGATCATCTACTTTTTCACCAACTTTAAATGCTGGAGTTGGTGTTGTTGGTCCCATCACGACATCATAATCCTCAAGAATCTTATCAAAATCATTTTTAATTAAAGTACGTACTTTTTGGGCTTTTTTGTAATAAGCATCATAGTAGCCAGAGCTAAGTGCAAATGTACCTAACATAATACGGCGTTTTACTTCATCACCAAAGCCTTCGCTGCGAGATTTTTTAAACATATCAATCATATTATCTGCATTTTTTGAACGAACCCCATAGCGAACCCCGTCAAAACGAGCCAGATTTGCTGATGCTTCAGATGAGGATAATAAATAATACGTTGCTACAGCATATTTGGAATGCGGTAAAGATACTTCTTCCCAAGTTGCACCTAATGATTCATATACTTTTAATGCCTGAAGGACAGCCTCTTTCACTTCAGGAGCTACCCCTTCACCAAGGTATTCCTTAGGTACAGCAATTTTTAATCCTTTCACATCTCCAGTTAAAGCTTTTGTGTATGCCGGAACCTCAATATTTGCACTTGTTGCATCCATGGAATCGTATCCAGCAATAACTTCTAATACCCGTGCATTGTCCTCTACGGTTCGCGTAATAGGACCGATTTGATCCAATGAAGATGCAAAAGCAACTAGACCGAAACGAGATACCCGTCCATAAGTTGGCTTTAAACCAACAACACCGCAAAATGCAGCAGGCTGGCGGATCGAGCCACCAGTATCAGATCCTAAAGCAAATAGGACTTCACCTGACGCTACAGCTGCAGCTGAACCACCACTCGATCCCCCCGGTACATAGTCTATATTCCAGGGATTACGGGTTGGTTCATAACTGGAGTTTTCATTTGAAGATCCCATAGCAAATTCATCCATGTTCAGTTTACCAATCGTAACTGCCTTTTCATTATGCAATTTTTCGATAACAGTAGCGTTATATAATGGATCATGAAAATTATCGAGAATTTGGCTGGCGCAAGTAGTGCGTAAAGCTTTTGTAACAATATTATCTTTAATCCCACTTGGCATTCCAAATAGAGCTCCGGTTTTGTCCACTGACTCGTCCAGCTCTTTTGCGTAAGCAAGAGCCTTATCATTGTTTAATGTTAAAAATGCATGGACCTTATCATCGACTTCTTGAATTCGTTCATAAGAGGCGTTTACTAAGTCTTGTACCGTAATTTCATTATTATGTAGTTTTTCTTCTAATTCTTTTATTGTGTGATCAAATAATGACATGCTTATTCCCTCCTACTCCAAAATTGATGGGACACGAAAATGACCATCTTTGTGATCTGGAGCATTTTTCAGTGCTTCTTCTTGTGTAATCCATTGCTTTGGCTCATCTTTACGCATTACATTTTTTATATCCAGCACATGTGTTGTCGGCTCAACATTCGTGGTGTCCAGTTCATTCAGCTGTTCTGCATAAGCAATAATGGAACTTAAATGCTCCGTAAACATTTCAGTTTCTTCTTCTGTTACATGTAAACGAGCTAAGTGAGCTACATGCTTTACTTGATCTTTTGAAATTTTATCCACTATTTTCCCTCCAAACAGTTATCTTCTTTCATTATATACATAAGTCCTTCATCCATAAAGTGAATCTTCAATCCGTGGGGTTTTCTTTGATCCCCTCCTGATTGTTAGAATGAACAGAATCGGCACTATTCATTTTTCCAAACAACTGTACAAAAAGAACCGAGAAGCAGCCAAGTTTTGGGGCAAACGGATCTATGATAGAACCGTGAAATTAGCCAACTTGGCTGAACCCTAGCCTTTGTTGCGGGAAACTATCCAATGTTGCACATAAGTAGGACATTAAAATTTCCACTGCATTCTCTTAACTTCGTACATACTTTTAGCGAACAAAGAATTTCGATCTGCCATTTTTGACGAACTTTTTGAACATGCCCTACTATTTCATTTTAAACGTTAGTAACACTATAGATGATAGCAGAATGACCTATTACTAAGCAACTAAAGTTAAATAAAAAGTTGATTTGAGCCTCAATAAGTTTCATATGTGTAATCAGCTACATTTTTATAGTCAACCTCTCTTTATCATGCCACGCTTTTATTCTTAAAACCATTACTCTTGCAACTTTTTAATTGTTTGGTCAAAGTCTTGCGTTAATTCTGTGTTTGACTTATCCAATAAACTGACAATGATCGTAACAATACAGTTAAATAAAAACCCAGGAGCAATTTCATATAGCTCGAATATACCACCTTCAAGAAAGTTTTCCCAAACAATAACGGTTACAGCACCAATGACGATTCCTGCTAATGCACCATTTCTTGTAATTCCTCGCCAAAATAAAGATAAAAGAATAATCGGTCCAAAAGCTGCACCAAACCCAGCCCAAGCATAACTAACAAGCTTTAACACAGAACTTTCTGGATTTAAAGCAATTCCCATTGCAATCAGTGCTATACATACTGTTGCAATTCTACCAACCCAAATTAGTTCTTTACTTGAAGCTTTCTTACGAAAAATAGCTTTATAAAAATCTTCCGCTACAGCCGATGATGAGACGAGCAACTGTGAATCAATGGTACTCATGATAGCTGAAAGAATGGCAGCTAAAAGTATACCTGCGATTACCGGATGAAAGAGAATTTGTGAAAAAGCAATAAAGATTTTTTCCGAATCTGCTAGTACTTGTAATCCATTCTCATGAATAACTTGAATTCCAAATTCGGAAAGCCTGGAAACGTCCTCTGTACTTATAAAAGCTAAACCGACAAACCCTGTAAAAATAGCACCATACAGCCCTAATATCATCCATGTCGTCCCAATGAATCTAGCTAATGGTACATCTTTGGAAGAGCGTAAAGCCATGAATCGAACAAGTATATGCGGCTGACCAAAATAACCGAGTCCCCAAGCAAGTGAAGATATAATTGCCATGATGCTAATACCTTCAACCATACTTAAATGAGATGGTGCAATCTCACCAACTGCTTGAACTGCTTCATTCCATCCACCCATTTCATTTGATGCAACAATTGGTACAACTAATAAAGCAAAAAGCATAAGACTACCTTGAATAAAATCAGTCCAAGCTACAGCTAAAAACCCACCAAGTAATGTATAAGAAACAACGACTATTCCTCCAATCCAAAGCGCCGTTTCATACGGAACATCAAATGAAGCTTCAAATAATTTCGCTCCACCAACTAAACCAGATGAAGTATAAAAAGTAAAAAAAACTAAAATTACTAAGGCAGCTATCACTCGAAGAATATGAGATTGGTCTTTAAAACGATTCTCTAAAAAGTCAGGAATGGTAATGGAGTTATTGGAAACTTCTGTATAGACTCGCAGTCGCTTAGCAACAAATTGCCAATTTAAGTAAGCACCTATAGCCAGACCAACCCCCATCCATGCTTCAGAAATTCCCGTAGCATAAACGGCTCCCGGTAAACCTAATAATAACCATCCGCTCATATCCGATGCACCGGCACTTAATGCAGCAACTCCCGGCCCAAGACTGCGACCACCTAAGACGTAATCCGATAAGCTATTTGTTCGATAATACATAATGATTCCGATTACTAACATAATTATTAGGTAAATAATAAACGTTATCAGCGTGGGGAAATCCATGTACTACTTTCTCCTTTCTATAATTAAAGTATTAAACGATAAAACAATTAAACTAGGCATCGGAACAAACAACCAAAACCAAGTAACTCCTTGAATTGAATATTCCATAAAAGATAGACCTCCTTTTCTATAGTTTATTAAAAGTATGTATTGCTTGTAAAATCCGAATTTTCATTCATCATTATTATTTTATGCTTATAATAACTTGTTTTGTTAATAAAGTGAAACTTCATTCAAGGAGTGCTTTTCTCCTTGAATGTTAGTACCACAAGGGTATGACCTAAAGGCCCTTGAACGAATCGGGCATTTAGGTGCCGTTTTTCTCTCAACTTCGACTTCTCCGTGTTCCTTTAATTCTTGAAGTGGGAGAATTACGACACCTTACATGCGGGATAAAGTGAAACTTCATTCAAGGAGTGCTTTTCTCCTTGAATGTTAGTACCGCAAGGGTATGACCTAAAGGCCCTTGAACGAATCAGGCATTTAGGTGTGTTTTCTCATCATGTTCGTAACATCAATAGCACATTTTCGAATGGAGAAAAATACGCACCTTACATGCGGGATATAACGCATTATTGATTTAAGGTTAAACATGTATAAACACGGGGTAGAATTTCCGGGAAAGACTTGCAGTTTGTTATAATCACCGTGTCGTAAGTTTACATTGAACACTAAAAAGTAGGATGAACTTATTAATAACCTTTAGTTATGAGTGATTTTCTCAAACAAAAAACTAGGCGCCCTCTTGGTCGATAATTTGACTAAGAGACTACCTAGTTGAGTTGTTCTTATAATGATGTCGTCAAAAGAAGATACATAGACCAGCGAAGTTTGAGGCATTGTAGTTTCAAATAGTACAGTAAACAGAAGAACAGGTCAATAACAAAACTCTAAATGGGATCTTATTACAAGTGAAAACAAATCACTTGGTACGTTTTGTGCTTCTACCATAATGCTATACAATATGGTAATGTTACTTAACCTTTTTTCACCTTCTTTAATCCTTTACCTGCTAAATAAATAAAAATTCATCATGAAACCACTCTCATCCTTCTGCATGATACCATATATTTTTTAATATAAATATGAAATTTTAATCATATTAACTAATAACTTTTAAAAAATAACAGCCTATTTTTAATAAAATGCTAATAGCTATTCATATAAATTCTCAATCTCAGTAAACCAAAAGTATCCCTTTTCCATACACTTAGCGTCAATTCTTTCTAATTCTTCTTTTAACCAAATAATCACAAATTCTGGTATCTCATTATTAATAAAGGCATCCTCACCATTTACCTCTATTGCCTTATCAATCATTCTTGAATATACTAATAAACATTCTGCGAATTGGTTTATAGAAGAATTAATAAATACTTCTTTATAATTATCACTATTATTAAGAAAAACTATATTTTCTTGTTTCTCTATTATACATATCGGATCCCCAGAACCAGTAGACCCCAAAAACCAATATTTTTGAAATTCTTCAGGCATATTAAATACTTTTGTAATAGGCCTTAATAACGGTTGTGACGAAGTAAACTCTAAATATGGTGGAGGGGTTTCTGGTAAGCCACCCGTAGATAAAAATTCCTTCACTTCATCTGAAAAGTCTTTGCTCATTAAGTCTTTGTAATTAAATTTAATTAGTGGACCATCTTTGCTGACATCCCATTTATTATTGAATTCCTCTGGTAGTATCATCTTCTCACCTTCTTAAATTATTTAAAAAAGTTTCTAATCTAGTTGCAATTTCACCATCTATCCCAGTAATTCCCCACTCCTTTTCTACATTATGAATACCATCATATCTAGGAAGTAAACTTTTTGGTAAAGCTACTGCTTGACCACCTTCTCCTATGTGGTGATGTCTCATTGGATCTTTTATATACTGCTTATACTGTGGAAAATGTTTTATAAATTGTTCATCAACAATTGGAACTCGGCCTCTCTTTATCAAAGCCGTATTTTCTACACTCCAAAACTCTGGATTTCTTTTAAGTAATGCATTAAAAAACTTTTTTGCATTTCTCTCCCATCCAGAAGCATTTGTTCCTGAATTAGCTTTCCCTTTAAAGTTCATTTCAACTACAAGTCTAGGATCAACTAAATACTCTTTATCATACTTTGTAAGATCTCTACCTCTATATCCTCTAATCTCATCATATTTGCCATCATTACTCCATTTAGGAACAGTAAAGGTTTCCTCCTTATTAACCGTACCCTTAGTAACTCCCTTCCCCTCACTCTTTACGAAAACATCTGTGGGCGGATTTCACCAAGCGGCTTCGATCCCATTCCAATCATCGGGATCGTTGTGTAGCCTGTTGAAAGTTGTTCTCTGTAGAACACAGGCACTTTTACCTTAGCCAGTTCCGCTTTAGCTGTATTTAACTTCTCTTGGAAATAACTCTTACTGTAAGGTTTCCCACCAGTCAGCTTTGGCGATTTTCCTGCACTTCCTACTTTGGAAATTCACTTTGCTCCTCTTAAGGCCCAGGTACTTGGTATTAGTGCCGGCAAAGCAGAACCCGTTACATACATGATTCCTTCTTGTTCCACGGTATCGGTGAAAGACTGATTCAAAAAACAATTTTTTTTAATTCAGTAGTGTATTCTCGATTTTCCTTTTTTGTGGAGATGAAATTACCCTTAACTTGTGATTTTATAAAGATCACTTAATTAAACATTGAAAATATAATTAATAGAATTAATAAATGTGCTTGAAACTAAAATAAAAAGTCGACTTAAAAGCTAGAGCAGGAATTTCTCAAACAATATCACTATTAATAGTATCCTTACTAACTGCCACAAGGTTAGATAAAAATACGAGAACCTAAAGTGTCATCATACCTAGGCTCTCGTATTTTCCCGCTTATTTCCATCCATTGTACTCTAAAAATTTATCTGGAATTCTTAGCTCTAGCTGTTGTTCAAGTTCTTGGTAAAAAACTTGCATATCAGCTTTGTCATACCATTTCTGAGTGTTTTTCAATGGAATTCTTTTATCACCAATGAATAAGTGACAGCCAAATCTTCCTCTATCATAATTAAATATTACATTAAAATAATCATAAGCAATAAAACTGAAGCTAAACATAGTATAAGGTTTATCAGTGCGAGTAATAACATTAAAACTACTTGTTATTTTATCTTTAAAGTAATCTTTTATTTCTCTCATTATTTTATCTTCAAGGATTTCACTATTTTGCAATCCAAACATCTCCTTTGGTTTCTAATTTAATATATCCATGTTCTCTTTGAAGATAGCTCCATTCGCTGAATAAAAAACTATCTGGATAATCTTCTGGATTGTGAGAAAACCTTATTTCTTTACCACTTTTCACAGCATCATCCAAAGCAGGAACATTGAAATACTTAAACATTTCATCATTCGTTAAACCATATTTCTTTTGAATATTTCCCCATTCACTTCCTAAATCAAAGTACATAGAATCTTTACCTGCCTTTCCAATATAGGAATCTGTTCCTGCCTTTCCCCAGTTTTCCACACCATTTTCAATTGTTGGTGTATATTTTCCTAAGGTCATAGAATTACTGTCTATATTATGCATAGAAGCTTTACGAATATCTTTGAAATCCTCGACGGGGATTTTTCCACCAATTTTTCCATCGATTATATCAAGTCCATCAATTTTGCTTGTTGCAATACTAGCTCTCTTACTTCCATTCCCCTTTAAAGTATCCTTCCCCTCATTCTTCACCGAAAACATCTGTGGGCGGATTTCACCAAGCGGCTTCGATCCCATTCCAATCATCGGGATCGTTGAGTAGCCTGTTGAAAGTTGTTCTCTGTAAAACACAGGCACTTTTACCTTAGCCAGTTCCGCTTTAGCTGCATTTAACTTCTCTTGGAAATAACTCTTGCTGTAAGGTTTCCCACCAGTCAGCTTTGGCGATTTCCCTGCACTTCCTACTTTGGAAATCCCCTTTGCTCCTCTTAAGGCCCAGGTACTTGGTATTAGTGCCGGCAAAGCAGAACCCGTTACATACATGATTCCCTCTTGTTCCACGGTATCGGTGAAAGACTGGGCGGCGGATTCCGCTACACGCATAGGATCTTGTAGAAATTGTATCGCAGCTTGGGTGTAGCTATCAAGCGTTTTATCTGCCTTATCTTTCAACCAAGCTGGTTCGATTACATCAGGAATATAGCCTGATGCAACAATTACACCAGCATCCACCGCAACCGTCACTAATCCGCTAACCAGTCCTACTATTTCATTTGCCAATCCTTTTAAAAGGTTGCCAGCACCCTCAGCTATAGTTTCGACGACATCCCATACTCCTTCAAAGAAGTTCGTATATTTTTTCTTTACATTTCCAGCTAAATTATTATAGGCGTCATCAACATTTTCAAATCGCTTCACTTTCGTGTTGTACAGTTCCCACAAGTCATCCATTTTGTTTTGAAGTTTATTTCTTGTGGATCGAATGCTTTCCTGAATGCGTTCCATATTCCTTCTATTGCTTTCGCTTGCTTCTTTTTCCGCTTCCGTAGGGTCATCCAACAAGCTGAAAAAAGAGGAAGGTGTCCGATAACTTTGGTTCAATGCTTTAAGTACGTTTCTTTTCATACCCTTGTCTATTTGCTTTAGATTTGCCCATATATCATTTCGGTCGACCCGCATCATTTGGTTTCTCGCAATAGGGGAAATATAAGCAGTGGTGTCTCTCACATAATTTTCAAATAATGACAACAGATCATTAATTTGCGTTTCGTATTTTTCGATTTTATCCTTCGATGTATCGATATTTTGATCCCATGCTTCGACACTTTTTCCCTTGTTGGTTTGAATAAACGTAGAAACCTTATTCAGAGAATCATTCATTTTTACTAGAGCATTCTTATACGAATGAAGTTCCCCTATAATATCATCCAAAATCCCATAATTGATTTGTAAATCCCGCTTCATGAACCATTGCCCCCAATTGCCTCGCCAAGTTCTTCATCCAATTGCTTCATGCTTTCCAGTAATATTTTTCCCGCTTGGTGGATTTCTTCCATTTGGTAGATCAAATCTTGGTTGATATCATTGTTCATGTTGTCCAGTAGGGCATCGACTTTATCAATAAAATCCGAATGAAATGATTTGAGACGACCTCTCGTATTGGAACGAAAGGTAGTTGTATAGCCTGTAAAATCATCAATTCCAATTTGTAATTGTTGAATGATTTTTCGCAGCTCTATCAGATTTAATTTAATTTCTTGTGCGGATACCACAAAACCCCTCCCTTTCTCACAAATTAGCGAAACCGAATGGATTGGATTTCATTGATTAGTTGATTCAGCTCGTTCACCATCTCATTTATAATCGCTTCCATATCCTCTTGTACCGAGGCATTTTCCAAATCCATATCGGCAAAGTTCTGTTTGATTTCCTTTTGGGCATCTCGTAAATTGTTGATAATTCCCGAATCCCAGCCACCGTACAATAAATTTTGGCAAAACTCGTAATCATATAATTTCATTATCAATCACCTGCTTTTGCTTTTGTTCTATCTCCTGTTGAAGCTTGGTCATATCATGGTGGGAAAATTCAATGGAGTTCATGTCTTTTTCTATTATAAATTCTTGTTTCATCAGGAAAACAAAAGCTTCTTCCATCTCATCCTTATAACCTTTCTGAATCACTCTCTTTATCAATGGAGCCGTAAAATGAATTTGCGTGCCAGCTTTCATTTCACCGATTGGATAAAGAATGCCGACATACGGAAAATAGCTGGTATAATGCTTTGGAGCTACAAAACGACCGGTGATGACTACTTTAGAAGGGGATGTGGAATGACGATCCGGCTTAAAATAGGCTGGATCTAATTCCACGATCGATCCAAGCGGCAGAACTTCTCTCATGATTTCTAGCGTGTTCGTTAACAGCAAAACAAATATCTCCTCCTCTAGTGAAAATTGCTTATCTGCATATGCAAGAATGCATGAGGTACCATTTTGTTTGTACGAAACCGTACCGCGATCGGACGATACATCAAGAACAGGAAGTTTTTTCTTATATGCTTGATAGAGTTGTTGTAATAGCTTTTCCTCTTGCGAAAAAGATTGAAAAAACTCCCGTACGTGCTGTCTTAATTCCACTTGGGTTTCCTTGATGAATGACTGAGCAATTTGGTCTACCTTCTGTAAAACTAGCCTTTTCCATTGATTTTCAACATTTGCAGTCATCAGTATACTCAACTCACTTTTCTAATTTACTGTTTAGCTTAATTTTTTCTATATTAATAATAATGTTAAATTCATCCATTAACCATACATCCTTTATCCTGGTTTTTAATGAATATTTATAACTATATAAATATTTAATTAGAACTTTTAACCTAAAAATATGTTTTCTTTATAATGATGGTAGATGAAAGATATACTAAGAAAACATCAATAAAAACAAGAGTAGTGTTTAGATTCCACATGCTTGAGTATCAAAAAAAATCCCAGAACGGGGCTCCAGTCCGTCCTGGGTTTGCTTTATCATAAATTGATAGGGTAAAAGTTAAAGAACCAGTTTGAAAAGAAATAAAATTACTGATTGGCATACTAGTGTAACGTTAGAATATAACGACTGGTTGAGATGCTCCTAGAATAATTACTGCACCACACATTAAAGATACGGCTATTTTTCTCACATTATCCCTCCTTTACAAATTGATTAGTTTGTTGTAACTGTTACTTACTAATTTATAATATTGAACAGATTCTTTATACTTACCCATTTCCTCTAGCTGAGCTGCCAGCAATTTTGCATAAATCACCAAATTACCATAATCACCTTGTTGCTTCAGGTAAGGTAGAAAGTCATCTGTTAATATACTTTTAAACTTATTTACATCACCATTTAACAAATATTTATATACTTGAATACTGTAATCATATAGTTTGTTATAATACTTGTTTTTTGCTAGTTCTAATATATTCTCGGCCTGTCTTAAATACTCTCTTACTTTCGCATACTCCCTAATCGTGAAATATTCTTGAATTAAGTTAATAATCGCTGCTAACCTGTGATTATAATCTATTTTTTTACTTTTAGCAGCAATCAAATAATTTTTGATTGCTGCTTCTGAGTTTCCCGTAATCCTGTATAAATATCCAATATTAAGGTCAACTAGTTGAACGACCTCTTCATTGCTATTTAATTCCCCCAAATGCTTTGCTAAATTATAATTTTTCATTGCTCGTTTTAGCATTTTAATTCTTTGATATGATATTCCTAATAAAATATGACAGAGAGCACAGCTAATAAAATCATAGTTCCGCTGAAATACTGCCATTGCTTGCTTTGCATAATCAATTGCTTCTAGTTCTTCCCACAGCTTACTATGCGTTACGGATAATGTATAATGCAAATTAGCGATTTCCGCTTCGTCAATATTTGCTAAGCGAATCTTTTCCTCTGCTGTTTTATAACACCGCATCGCTTGTTGGTGGTCTTCTTTAAGTGAGTAATGGTTGCCTTTAAATTTATACCAATAATAGCTTTGTGTATGATTAAATGAATCAACCATTCCATACAGCTCGTTGATTTTATTGGAAGCCTTTTCAAAATCACGTAAAACGACATAGTAACGAATTTTATGAATCTCGAACATTATTAAATGATTATTTATACTCCGGTCCATCATCTGTTGTAGTTCTTCATAATTTGCTGTTATTAGTTGCTTATCATACCTGTCAAACAGCAGATCATACCATTCTTTGCACTTCTCCTCAATCTGTGAATCTGCTTTATCCATAAGCTCAATCCCCAAGCGATCACATAGTAATTGAATGATTTGCGGGCTAGCTTTTGTCTTTTGATTTTCTATTTTAGATAAATAAGATAATGAAACGATACCTTCCGCCAATTCCTCCTGTGTCATATTGCGCTTCGTTCGTTGTAATTTAATAAAAGGACCCATTTCTATCAAACTCTCACCCGCCATCTTCAATTAATACTTTTAGTATATTGCTATTATAACATGATTTCTGATATTTCTTATTGGGAAAATAATTCGCTTTTTTATGTATTATTTCGCAAAAAACAGCTTATTATTTTCTGATTTTCTTACCAGAGGAAAACTAGTGTTTAACTGGTTAAAATTAACAATTAATCAATATATATAATTGGTACTTTTTAAGTCAAAATTTATAACCTATGAGTAATTGGTTTAATTTCAAGCTAAAATTATAGGTACTGTGAAGCACTTGAGAAGCACCTGAAAGTATTTACAACGTCTTTCTGATAAGAAATATTTCTACGTTGAGGAAAATTATGAAAAAGTGAATGATCTATTTCTAAATAGATGAGGACTAATAGGGTTGTTGACAATTATTAGACCCTCACAAGCTTTATCAATGAGGATTTACTTCAGTAGCTTTTCTTCATATATTACGAGAGTCTTGAACAATGGCTAGAAGCACTCGGTTAGCGGGACAAACGGCAGATCTTGACGAGATAAAGTGATACTTCATTTCTTGGAATGCTTTTCCCCAAATGTTAGTTCCTCAAGGGTATGATCTAAATGCCTCTAAACCAATCGGGTATTATAGATCAAAGGCTAAGTTCGCAACCTCCTGTTGCAACTCCTTTGTGATCGAAATCCTTGAAAAATTGCGATGTATTGCTAACGTAGCAACTCTGTTCTTGGAATAGAAGTACTCTTTTTCTTCGTACGATGACGTAGTTTTCCTTGTTCTATCGACTCAAACGAATCGGGGATTTAGAAGCCGTTACTCTCATAACGATCGCAAAATGATAAGGCAAAATTTTTCAAATGAGGGAAATACGACTCCCTGCAATCTAGATAGAGGAAACAGGTCTCTAAAACAGGGGTATGCCGACACCTGAGCAGCAAGCCCGCTTTTAGTCGGCCTTCCTTTAAATTCGAGCCAGATGTTGATTTATAGGAGGGAGATCGAGGTTGGCTAGTAACTCGAACGCTTCAGCTAAACGAAGCTACTTTTCAAAAAAGTTATCACATGTACAAACAGATATAGTTGTCTGAACAAATCTGTTAAAGAAAATCAGATTAATAATCTGGAGACAGAAATAAGATCAGTACTTGAAGTGATTAAGTACAAAAAAAACCCCAGAACGGGGCTCCAATCCGTCCTAGGCACGTTCTATCATAAATTAATAGGGTAAAAAAGTTAAAGAACCAGTTTGAAAAAAATGTATTAAAGTTGGCTGGTAAGATTAGACAAAACTCCAGGCTGATTTGATGCCTTGTCATCATATTGATGATTTGCAAATAAAAGGCCACCAATAAGTAGTACACCACATGCTAATGATACTACTACTTTTCTCACACTATCCCTCCTCTATAATTTAATTAAATTGTTATAACTGTTGCTTGCTAGTTTATAATATTGAACAGACTCTTTATACTTCCCTATCTCTTCTAACTTTGCTGCCAGCAATTTTGCGTAGATTGCTAGATTGCCGTAATCGCCTTGCTGTTTCAGATAAGGTATAAAGTCATCTGCTAATACCAATCTAAACTTTTTTACATCGCCATTTAACAAATACATATATACTTGAATAATGTAATTAAAAAATTTGTAGTAATACTTGTTTTTAGCTAATTCCAATATTTCCTCGGCCTGTCGTAAATGCTGTTTTACTTTATCAAAATCACTAATTGTGTAATATTCTTGAATTAAACGAGTAATAGCTGCTAATCTATCTTTGTGTTCTAATTCTTTATTTTCAAGAGCAATTAAGTAATTCTTGATTGCTTCTTCCGAATTGCCCATTGTTGAGTGCATATATCCAAGATTATGATGCGCTAGTTGAACGACATCTTCACTGTGATTTAATTCTCCTAAGTGTTTTGCCAGATTATAATTTTTTAACGCTCTCTCTGGCATCTTAATTCTTTGATACGATATTCCTAATAAGATATGACATTGTGCACAGCGAATAAAATTATAATCCCGTTGAAATACTTCCATTGCCTGCTTCGCATAATCGATAGCCTCTAAGTCTTCCCATAGTTTGCTGTGGGTGACTGAAAATATATAATGCAAATCGGCGATTTCCGCTTCATTAATATTGGCTAGGCGAATCTTTTCCTCTGCTGTTTTATAACAACGCATTGCTTGATGCTGCTCTTCTTTATGTGAGTAATAGTTGCCTTTAAATTTATACCAATAGTAGGCATGTGTATCACTAAATGTGTCTACCATTTCATTCAGCTCATTGATTTTCTGTAATGCTTTTCCATAGTCCCTTAAAACGATATAATAACGAATTTTATGAATTTCGAACAAGAGTGTGTTATTATTAATACTTCGATCCATCAGCTGTTGTAATTCTTCATACTTCTCTGTCATAACGCGCTTATCATACCTGTCAAACAGCATATCGTACCATTCTTTGCACTTCTCTTCAATCTGTAAGTCAGTCTCATCCGTTAGTTCAATTCCTAATCGGTTGCAAAGTAATTGAATGATTTCCGGGTTTGGCTTTGTCTTTTTATTTTCTATTTTTGATAAATAGGATAAGGAAACGATGCCTTTCGATAATTCACCTTGTGTCATATTACGCTTTGTTCGCTGTAATTTAATAAAAGGGCCAATTTCCATTAAGCTCTCACCCACCGTCTACAATTGATACTTGCATGTGCTTAGTGCTATTATAACATAAATTCAGATAATTCATATTGGGAAAATAATCTGATTTTTCATATGGTTCCCCATCAAAAATCGTCATATAACTTTCTTATTTTCCTCTAACAGGAAAATACACATAAATTTGGCTAAAATTGCTAAAAACCTATGATTTATTTATTAGTACTTTTTATGTAAAAAATTGTTCGCAATCGGTAAAAAGTTTAATTTCAAACTAAAATTTAGGTACGGAGAAGTATAACATTAAGATTACCAAAAAAGTTAAGGGAGAAAATTACCATTGTGTGCAACAACAAAAACATTAAATATAGTATCTGAGCTATTTCTGTCAAACTGTATATAATGCTGCGTTTAACAAGATATCTTTTTTTGGTTGCTACCCATTACTAAGTTTTCTCTTTTCTAACTAAACCATTAAAGATCTAAAAACGATAACTGATTGTAAACTTACTGATTTCAAAAACTAAAATTCACTTCCATTTCAGTACACAACGGCATTTGTTTACTAACAAATCTTTAATTTTCCCATAATGATTGTTAGCACTTGTTAAGAGACTAATTTCTCTCGTCTATTAAGTTTTAAAATGCTTGAGCACTGTGTATATATAAATGTCAAGATAAGAATGTACATTTTTGGTTGTTTGAGTATGTACAATTTCACTTGCCAAACCATATACAATATACCTGAGTGAGCTTACGACTCTTTGTTTTCCGTTTGTATGTGATCTTTTAAACGATAGAATCTCCCACGATATTAACTATAGTTGCGTGATGTAGAACTCTATCTAAAATCGCGTTAACTATCTTCGGATCCTGAAATATCTCTCCCTATAATTTAAAAATCGCATTTGTAGTAAGATAGTGCTTTTTGCTTCATATCTTAAATCAATTAACTGGAAAAACAGCTTGGCATCCTCTGTATCAATTTAGGTAACCAATTTCGTCAATGATTAATAGTTTATATTTTACGTAATGTTTCAACCTAGCTTCCAGCCTATTCTCTAATTTTGCTATTTTAAAATTCAAGACTAAATCATTGCACTCTATAAAGTAAATGCTTATCCTTTTCTTGGCTGCTGCAATACCTATTGAGGTCGCTAAGTGAGTCTTCCCTACTTCGCTGGATCCTATAAAAACGATGTTTCCTTTTCTTTCAATAAATCTTAAAGTGGCAAAATCTAAAATTTGATCTTTATTAATAGAAGGATGAAAAGTAAAATCTTTTATCTCTGGAAATGCTGCAACCTTTACCTTTGATTTGACCATATTAATTTCTTTCATATCAATTTTGTAATCGGTTAACTTAATTAGTGTTTTCACAAATGACAATTGATTATGATTCATAAAATCAATCGTTTCATCTAAATGCTTGATCATTTGGTTTAACTTCAAATACTCTAGAGTACCTATAAGCTTTGAATAACTACTATTCATTTTTATACACCTCATTAATTGCTGCTAAATTCTACATGAGTAAGCGTCAAATAACCTATCCAACGTAGGATAGATAAAGCTGAGATGACACACAGTATGTCACGAGTGGTAAATGTATTGATAACCGACCAATGGAATCTTTTTGGGGAACACTCAAAAGCGAAAAGTATTATTTACATAAGTATGAGACATTTGAGAAAATGTCTCGTTATACATTTTTATAACTACTAACGACCTAGTCCCATAGAATATAGAGCTAAAGCCGCTTAGATTTATTTTTATTTCTACTGTCTACTTGACAGGGGCAGTTCAAAAAACTTATCACAATCAAAGAGTCCATATAACTTAACTTATTGGTTCCTAAAATTCAAGAAGGCTGAGATAGTCTAAAAGGCTCCTGATCCGCCTCCACCAACTCCAGTACCTCCTCTGGGTTTCAATAAATATTTTGAAACTAAATAAAGTTTCATATATTTTTCCTCCTTATTTTTAATATATGAACTATCACTAGCGTTGCATTAATTAAAACAAAATATTAAAAATACCCGAAATATTCGCTAATTTACTATGTCGCAAAGAAAAAGTCCTTTATAATGGATATAGTCAGGTGGTTATTCGTCCAAATCCAAAAATAAAGGACCTTACACATGGACAAGATTACACCAAAAACGTCATTTGGACAATGGTTTTCATCAATTAATCTTCAACAGTTTGAACAAAACGTGAAAACCATGAAATTAGATTACTATACAAAAAAGTTAACGACCGAATCATTTCTAAAATTATTGCTTTTTGCGCAGCTGGAAGAAGTGGAGAGTTTACATGAATGAAACGCTTGTCTTCTCGATGACCAACTTCAAAACGAAATCGATCTTGACTCGATAAGTATCTCCCAGCTGTCTCGTCGATTAAACAGGATGAATCCAGAACTATTTCAAGGATTATTTCTTGATTTAGTGTCTCAGATTCACACTCAAACACACTATCCAAAGCTTCATATGCCCTTGAAGATCATCGATTCAACTACATTGCCACTAAATTTAACCAATCATAGCTGGGCAGAATTTCGTAAAACAAAAGCGGGTATAAAAGTACATTTAAAACTCGTTTTTATGGCAAAAGGAACATCCTACCCTGAAAAAGCCGTTTTGACGAATGCGAAAGAACATGATCGCAGCCAGCTTGAAGTCTTAGTAGATGATAAGGAATGCATGTATGTGTTTGACCGTGGATACCTTGATTACGAACGTTTGGATCACATGATGGATGATGGCTACTTTTTCCTCACAAGACTGCGGAAAAATGCATCTATACGAGCTGTTTATGACTTTAAACTGCCGGAAGATTCAACGGTTTTATCGGACCAAATGGTGTTGATTGGCACGCCACAAAACCGGGCAGAAAATTATTTCCGACTAATCAAAGTGGAGGATACAAAAGGAAATATCCTTCAGCTTATTACCAACCGTTTTGATTGGAGTGCCGAAGAAATCTCCGAAATGTACAAATCACGTTGGGCCATTGAATTGTTTTTCAAATGGATGAAACAGCATGTGAACATCAAAAAGTTTTATGGCCATAGCGAATCAGCCGTTTACAATCAGGTGTTTATTGCGATTATCGTAATTTGTTTAAATGTACTCGTTCAACTCAAAGCAAACAGCAAGCGAAGTTTATTACAAATTAGCCGCTATTTAAGAGCATCCTTATGGAAACCAGCCTATATCTGGCTTCGAAAAATAGAAGGGAAAGGTGCTTCTTAATAAGAAAAACGGCGCTGTCAACTTAGTCTAATTGTAAATATATTCCAAATGGATGGAGCCACCTTTAGTTGGGCATTTACTTTTTTGGCTCTCTTAGCTAAATAATTAAAACAGAAAATTTAGATATTTTTTATGCAACGCTAGTGATAAACTATACGAACACAAATTATTAAAGTTACTATAAAAATGGTGAAATCTAAAAGATCAACTATGGATCTGAGTCAATATTTGACACAAAACAATTAAGTTGAAAAGCAACTCTCAATCTGTGATATGAAATACCTTACATGGCTTGACAAGGGTCCTCTGCGGGCATGAATTCTATGCCAGGAAGCCAGCTTAGACAAAAATAAAACTGGCATGCTATATGAAGCTATCATGCCCGCCTCTCCATGTAAAGCCAAGCACTGGACGAAGTGTGTGCGTTATGCCGCAATTCCTATCACCTCATTTTCTAACTCTCGTGGTGTTTTATAATCGATGCTGCCGTGGATTCTTTTACGATTGTACCAGCCCTCAATATATTTAAATAATTCTACATTGGCTGAGTGGAAATCGAAATAACTAACATGATTAGCTTCTTCTCAACGATTCTATGGGGGCATTGTCATAGGGGTATCCCTTATGACTAAAAGAATGGGTCATATTATAGGACTCCGTAACTTTCGCAAAATCATCACTTGTATATTGGGAGCCTAAATCGGAATGAAAGATCAATCCATCCATTGGTTGTTGTGTATCAAAAGCATTTTTTAAAGCATTTGAAATTAAATCAGTTGTCGTGAAACGTGAGAAAGAGTATCCAACTATTTTTTGTGTTTAAATCCCTGACAGAAGCTAAATAGCACCAGTCATCCCGTAACGTGTTTAGATAAGTAATATCACCAACCCATTTCTCATTAACGGTAGTTGTTGTAAAGTCTCTTTTCAGAAGGTTTTCTCGCTCAGTTACTTTTTCTTTACTTGGTATTGGTCTATATTTATTCGTTGTAATGGAACGAATATTTTCGCTTTTCATCAAACGTTGAACCCGCTTTAGACTTTTTTAAGCATATGTTGAATTTTGGGTGAACCGTAACGTTGTTTACTTTCTGTATGAATTATTTTAATTTGTTGAGTTAGCTCTTTATTTTCCCGTTCACGATTAGATTCTGTTTTATTTAACGTATCGTAATACGTACTTCTTGGAACATCTAATACATCACAAAGGATTTGAATGGAATGCTTTTCAATAACAGTAGTTAGCCCAGTAAGGATTTATTTTTTCGCGAATATGGCCATAGCCTTTTTTAAGATTTCATTTTCCTCCTGAAAACGGAGCATTTGTTTTTTCATTTTAGCAATTTCATCGACTGTAACAGTTGATCCATCCCCCGTTTTTATGGAAGTATATCTTTTAAAGCATAAACGGTTACATCGGAAACGTCATATTCACTACTTAAATCTTTAACTGAACTACCAGAATAATAAAGATCTACAATCATCTTTTTAAAATCTTTATTATATTTTTTACCGTTATTTTTGTTTCCCATATAGACACAACCTTTCAATAAAAAGTATTGTCAATTTCCTCGAAAAACTTAACGTGATTGTTTGTGTCAATGAAACTATACTAGCATCACTACTTTAATTAGCTTAGTTTCGTTTATTAAAATCCTTTTTTTAAAGTGGATCTACAGCAATGGACATCATTTACAATTTTTTTATAACATGAATCAATTTCACAATTGCTCTTTTTAAAAACACACAGATCTGCAGAATTTTTAAATGTATTTTTAAAAATTTTTCTTAAGCAGCTTGTTGCTGGTTTAACAGTACATTGATACGATCCGCAGCCAATTTTGAAGCATTATAAACAAGTGTTACGATGTCAAAGTGTACTTTTGCTCGTTTTCCAGTTCGATAACGAACATTGTTGAGTTGGAAAAACTCCTTGAGATAGGCATTCACACGTTCAACAGCCGTGCGACGTTTGAAAATAGTTTTCCAAGATTTGGATCCACGAGCAGGTGCTGTATATCTTCGAAGGTCTGTCGTAATTTTTACCTTGTCAACCTTTTGACAGATCCCCTCGTTTGCTAAAGGACAGTCCTTGCATTCTTTTGGTCCTGTAAATTTCAACGTTTCGTACCTGGCATCAAAGCTATCATAACGATAAGAATGTTCACGAAAGCAAGTCGGGGCAAATTGTTTGTCAAAGCCCACTGGATCGCCTTCATTTTTCTTATTGTAAGCAATGACAGATTGTTGTCCCATACGATGCACTTGTTCATAGATCGGATCATAATCATAGCCGGCATCCATTGTCTGATAGTGTAATGTCGAGAGAGGAAGTCCATTAACACCCTTTAATAATGGGATGGCAGCCTTTCCGTCATTCATACTGCCTGAGGAAAAAAGGGATTGTAGAATGTATTGACTTGATGTGCCAACAGCTAAATGGCCTTTATAGCCATACCAGAAAACATTCTTTCCTTCCGAGTTCTTTTTCACACCCCATTTTGGGTCCTGAGGAACTTCAGCGCGCAATTCGGCTAAAGGTACATTCAATTGTGCTTTTATTTTCTTTTCGAAAAGCGGGAGATGAGCTTCCTTCTCTGCTTGTTCAATCAGCCATTTTTCACGCTCTTCCTTGGATTTTCGCCCACGTTTTTTGGGTTCAGCTTTTGGCTTTTCTTCTTTTGGCGGTGCTTGATCACGTGCTTCGAAATGGGTTGCATCAATAGCTACGGTGTCATCCGTAATAAAGCCCCCTACAATTGCTTGAAGAGTAACTTTTTCTTGTTCCTTTTCTAGGATTTTCGAGTCACTTAACTTGGTTAAAATCCGGGAGTAGGCAGCTTCAGAAGGGACCTTATCAGAAACAAGGAAGCCACAATTCCATTTAAATGTAATATCATCATTTAGTCGTTTGATTAGATCCTTTATCGTTGGAATGCGTTCCACGATCCGTACAAAAATAGAAATAATCATAGCTGCGTAATTAAGTTTTACGGGCGCACCCAGGCGTGATTTTTTATTAATTTCGTAATAGATGGCATCCAAGTTTATAGTTGAAATAATTGCTTCATATTTTTGGGTAGGTTCCATGTCGTATAATTCTTGGATGCCAAATAAGCTTTCTTGTCGTATAATGGTCATAGGGAGTACTCCTCCAGTCTTTTATGGTTGTATGGTAACTACCATTATACAAGATTTGGGGAGGTACTTCCTTTTTTGTCTCTCAAATACGTTGGGAGACAAGGGATGGGATTTATGAAATTGATTCAACCTACAAATCAAATTAATAAAAATACTATTTTGGTTCTCATAATATAAAATACTTTGTTTAAATAGATGACTAAACATAGGAAGCTCCTTTTGTCGATTCATTTTACAGGAAAGAGGTCTTCCTTATAAATCAATGTTTATTGCTTCATTTGTCACATTTGAATTATAGGATTTATAATTAACGAGAACATCGCTATAAATATAAGTACACTTTTAACTTTAGTTTGTTGTTTATTTTCAAATATTAGTTTGAACCCTTTATAATAAATAAAGAACTGCCATAAACTTGTTAAAGATATTGTTATTAAAATATTTGCAATAAATGATTCCGAACCCTGAAGAAAGAAAAATAAGCTTGTTGGAGATATACTAATTGGCTCTTTAGTTATCAGTTGAATGATAGTTCTTAAAAATAAATCAATTAATAAAGGAATATATGCAAATATACCTAAACAAAAAATTACTCTGAAATTAGATTTAACACGTAATATAATAAACAATATATAAAAAGATAAAGTATTAATGAAAATAATGATAAGAGGGTTTATTAGTGCTGAAAAAGCTACTCCAACCAACATGAATGTTTTATATGCATCAAAAAGATGTTCATCTATTGATGAGCCTAAAATTAAGGTTATTTGTTCTTCTCTCGTTGAAAGAGTAGAAACTATAGCTAATAAAGTAGTAATAATGCAAATTATAATAATTTTAGGTGATAAATCCTTCTTTTGTAGTTGCATATTTAAAGTATTATTAGGTTTATATAAAACTTTTCCTAAAGATATTATATTTTTCATTTTGCACCTCTCTATTCAATAAAGTTAATTACTAGGGGTGTTATATAAGATTCAACAAAAGCAGCGAGCACAAGTAAAGATACTATTAATCCAATAATATAAATCATATTAACAAAGTTAACTTTAATTTTTTGACCTTTTATCAGACTAATTATAATTTTATAAGGGTATAATCCAATTGCTCCAGCCAATATTATTGCTGGTATCTCAAATAAACCATGAGGTAAAATATACAAGAAAGATTCCAAAAGAGTTGTTCTATTAGTTAACCCTTCAATACCTACACCGAGCATCATACCATTTAAAGTAAGTTGGATAATACTTGAAATTCCAAATGTTAACAATCCAGCGATAAATACCAATATAGCTTTTATGTTATTTTTGAGGTAATCCAATGGGTCACTAGACATTATTATCTTTTCATTTGTAGAACCATCTATACTTTTTCCAAAATATATACCAAATACCATAGAAAGAAAGTAAATAGTTAGCGCACATATAATTAATAGTTTATATTCTTTTAGTCTGTATAACATAGAAACTCCTTTTAAATCTTTTATTTAGTAATAGACAATAAAACAGTTTCAAGGGAATTATCCGAATAATCCTTAATTAAATTTTTAATATCTCCTTGGTACAAAACTTTTCCTTTATCTAAAACAATGATTCTACTACACAGATCTTGAACTATATCTAATCTGTGCGATGACATAACTATGCTAATTCCATTTTTAGAAGATAAATTTTTTAAAAATTGTTTTGTTTTATATGTAGATTTTGCATCATAACCTGTCATAGGTTCATCTAATACTAAAATATCGGGATTAGGAATAATACCTGCTATTAAGGATAGTTTATGTTTAGTACCAAAAGATAGTTTTTTTATGTATTCATCTTTCATATCATACATATCAAATTCTTTTAAATACTTTAATATATTTTGTTTTAGTGCTTTGTGTTTAATATTATTCAACCTACCGATAAATAATAAGAATTCCTCTGGAGTTAATAAATTGTAAATATACATTTCTGTTGGAACATAGCCTATCTTTAAATCATTAGTAATGGTAACTGAGCCACTGTCAAAATCCGTATAAATATTAGTCATACAATTTAAAAGAGTAGTTTTTCCTGCTCCATTGTGGCCAAGTATACCAACTATTTCACCCTTGTATATTTCTAAAGAGACATCATTCAATATTTCATTTTGGACTTCATCATCAGAGAATGAAAAGTTTAAATTATCTACTTTCAAAGCAACCTCCATTTTAGTAAACCCACCTTTTCCACCATGATTTACGTAAAATAAGTAATAAAATAATACTATATATTATAGATATAAATATTATTATTCCTAAAGAGAACATAAAGAATTCAACATTGTTCAATATTTTTGCGTATTTATAGGCACCAAGTACTGCTAAAGTTGAACCGCAAATGAATTCATAAAAGGTCGTCAAGGCAGTTTCTAGTATATTAGCTTTTTGGGATGTTCCTATACGCGACTCGTGCTCCCAATCAAATCTAGGGAAAATGACTGTACTAGAAATAAACGTTATACTAATAACAAACGTAACAAGGATAATTGTCAAAACCGTGAACAATGAAATCGTAAAACTCAATGATATTGTAAAAGAAAAAAGAAAAAATACTATTAAATTAATAATTAGTAATAAGGAAAAATGTAATGTTAACTTACTTACTATTAATATGTTATAATTTTTTATGTTTGTTTTAAGTTGATAAATATATTTACCTTCAGAATCTATACTTGTTATTTTACCTAAAAAAGTTCCACATATAGGTGTGGTTAGACAAACAACAGCAAAAATTGTAATGAAAGAGGTAATACTAGAATCTAACAGTCCTATTTGATTCAGGGTTGTAGATACTCCTAAGAAGAAAAAAATAAGGTAAAAATAAACTTTCATTGAAGGAATCACTAGATCATAGCTTCTTAATAAGAGTAATGTATCTTTTATTAAAAAAGATTTTATTGGGCTAGAAATCTCCAGTTTCTTTGATAGGTATTTTAACCTTAATTCTTTTTGTTCTCCAAAGTCTAATCCTTTTAAGGGGTAATATGAATCCAACTTTATATTTAAAACAATTAGCATATAAAAGAGACAAATAAAAACAACAAAAAAATACACAACATTACCATTTAATAATGAACTAGTTACAAATAGATCTAATAATATCCACTCAAAGTTACTTTGGTTAGCTAGGTTATCCAAATGAATTAATTGTCCTCCAGTTAAATAACTTGATACAGCTACCCCTGTTAAAAAAATTAAAAATAATATAATAACTGTTTTTAAAATACCCTTTTTATTAACTTTTTTAATAGATGGATTAATTAAATAATAAAGGGATATTAATAACATCTTAAAAAAAAGACAAGATATTATAATTAAAAAAAGGTTTAATGTGAAAAAAAATATTGGAATATTTATTGGATTAGCCGAATTAAATCCGACACTTGCCCCAACCATTATAGGAATATAAAAAAAGATAACACTAAGAAAATACACATCTACCATCTTAGACATACGTATCTTTAATGGGGAAATCCCTTGTAACTTTAGTGTTGAGAAATCATTAGAAAAAAAGGTTCTTAGATATACCTCTCTAAATGATTGGGTTACAAGTATATAAGATAGAATTAGATATAAAAAACCAAATATTATCTTTATAGTATGGAGGTTAAAACTAATTCCATTAGAAATAAATAAATTTGTAAATCCATTTGCTATAAAATAAAAAAGAATACCAACTAAGAATGGAAGAAAGATGAAAAAACTGTACATAGTTTTACCTTTTAAAACAATGTAAGGGTTTATTTGGTTAATAATCCATCTAAGATACAGTATATGCTGAATCTTTACAATGCGTAATAAAGTAGTCATAACGAACTCCTATCCAAGAAATACCGACAAGATAAAAATCTTGCCGGCTACTTGTAAGTATAATTACCAAGCTACTACAGCTGCTTCTCCCAATTTTTTAAGTTTTCGTTTAATAAGTAGAACTAGAGCAGCATACCCCATTCCAATAATTCCACCGGAAGATATAATAAGTGCAGCAATTGACCAAGCTGATGCTCCGGCATTAACCATATCAACAACTTTTTTGGCTGTGTCATGAGAGATTCCCATAGAAGAAACCAAATCTAAAACATTTTCCATTTTGTCACCTCCTATTTTATACAAATTAATCTTAGAATAACATAGAAATAAATGGAATACTTTTTTCCTATTTAGTAGTAATTTTGTCATTTTTTGTACTATTCCTTTCTATTTATGATATAATATATTATAAATAAAGGAATATTTTGTTATTTCAAGGGGTGATAAATTGAAAAATACAATTTTACTAATTAATGGGAGAGATTTTCCTATAAATATAAAATCAAGGTTGAATAATATTCAACAATTTCACTTTCTAGAAATTATGAGTTTACATGAATTTAAAGAAATCAATGAAAATAAATTATTAGTAGCATTGATTGTAGTAAATGATATTAATTCCTTTTTATTTGCAAAAAATTTACGCGACAAAGTTCCTAATACGGAAATCATTTTCTTTTCTAAGAATGCTAGTTTTGCCTATAAATCGTTTGAGTTTAGACCAATCAACTTTTTTGTATTCCCGATTGATTTTGGTGAATTATTAAATGAGGTGTATAGTATATATTATAAAAATAATGTAAAAGGAGGAAGTGACCATTATTTTCACCTTAAAGTTCAAGAAGGACTATATATATTAAACGTCGAAGAAATAATTTTTATAGAGAAAAGAGAAAAAAAGGTAATCGTTTATTTAAAGAATAAAAAGGAATTAATATTTTATGGTACTTTAAAAAATTTAGAGGAAAAATTAATAAACTATAATTTTGTTCGCACACATCAATCATTTTTAGTACCACTAAAAGAAATATTAGAAATTAAACAGGATTCATTGTTTTCTTCCTATATTATTAAACTCAGGAGTTGCAGGAGAGAGATTCAACTGAGTAAATCCAAATACTCTAAAGTATTATCTCTCTTGCAATCCAATACTTTATCTTTAACAACGTGACCCTATTGTTTTTTATTCATATAAATGTAATAGGATAAAAAGTAGGTAATAGTACCTATTAGTAATATTATGGTACTAGATACATTGAAATGACTAATAAATGAAGGAATTATGGATTGAAGATATTCTAGGTTACTTAGTGAAACTAATGATACGTAAAGCATAATAACAAACCAACTAGTAGTTGCAGCTTCTCTTCTGATTAATTTTTGACGCTCATCACCATTTTGTTTACCAGAAAAAGTTAAAGATAAGCTCGCAATAGCCAAAACAAGCAAAAATGTAATTATGTAATTTATTACCATTTGACTAATAATAATTTCCACCACCCTTTATATATTTTACATAATGTATAATAATAAAAAATAACACTGGTGTCAATTTTTTACAATCGACTTACTTATTTAATTAGTTGTAACAGTCTTATAGACCGCTATCGCCATCTATCGAGTGGTTTGATTTCATCAAAAATTTTTTATCCATTTATGCTTACTTCTGTTTCGTTTAGCCGTAGACCAAGGATATCTTTATTTCCTTCCATGGTATAGCCTAATATTTTATAAACACGTACTTTTTTAATTCTTAGTCATTCCAAATGATTGTGTAAAAACAATCTACAAATAAAAGAGAATAACAGTTATCTAAAGGTCGACTTTATTATTCTTTTAATTCAGGAAAAACACGTTATCAGTAAATTAGACACCATTTCATGAGACACTCAAAATCCATAAATATCTTCGATCCAAAAATCAATGTCTGTTAAGACATGCCTTTAAATACATGAAATTGATCTTATCTCTATTGGGAATACATCTCTTTTACGCTTTAGAATCATTTGTGGTTCGAGCGACCCATCACAGTCACAGGAGACGCCTATGTTTACTTTACCAGCGGTCGTTTTTCTAATTTTTTCGGTTCTCTGTCAAATGTGATGGTGGAAAATCGACTCCACTATCTCTTTTGACCCTGATTTTTTTAATCTCTTGTTGCCACAGTATTTTCTTTTTCATTCGCTTAAAACTATTAATTCCAAATGAATTACGCTTTAACACTTTTATGGTGTTATTTACTCCTTCTATATAGCCATTATTATATGGATACATAAAAGAGTATAATTCTTTCTGTTTTCCAGCGCCCAAATGTATTTCTTACACGCTGAAATGCTTCCAAACCGGAGTTCTTCATGGCTTCCATACAAACTTCTAAACTTGCTTTTAGGTATGTTTGTTACTTTCTTTAAACCATGTATCTAGCTTATTCTTTAACTGGTAAGCTTCTTCTAAGCGAGGATCTTATTTGTTTTTAGTTGATGTCGGTAAATAGACGGATTAACCGATTGGTACTGATTCCTGCTAATCGCGCTGCCAAGGTAAATGAACCTACGGCAGAATACGTTAAAGCAGAAGTCTGTGCAGAATTCGTACACCTTTGGTAGCGATCCACTAGTTGTAATCATTCATACAACGTATGATGGCAATGCGTACACAAGTATCGCCTTTTCTTTAATATATTTTCACAGGTGTATTGGATAAGATTGGCCCCTGTATAGAAGTGTGTAAAATTCATGGACAAATCCCGTAAGTACAATTCATATAAAGGGAAAGTTGGAAAGATAGCGAAAAATCGATTGGCGCGGCGTTTTAGTACACCTGTCCCGCTTCAAAAACTAGTAACGGACATTACAGAATTCAAATGTCTAAGCGAAGAGAAGTTGTATTTAAACCCTATTCTAGACCTTTATAATGAGAAATTCTTGCTTATGAATCAAGAAACTTCCAACATTAAATCTTGTCATGGAATCCTTAGATAAAATAATAGAGATAATAAAGAATCATGCAACCTACCCCACTACCATCCATTTGGATCAAGGGTGGCATTACCAGCATAACCAATGGGTGAAAATATTAAAGAAAAAAAATATTCCAAAGCATGTCACGTAAGCAACCTGCGGATAATGCTTCGATGGAGAATTTCTTTGGCATCTTAAAGAAAGAAATGTATTATGGAGAGAAATTAGTAATTTATGAAGAATTAAAACAACGGATTGAAGAATACATCTACTGGTATAACCACGAGCGATCAAAAGTAAAATTGACTGGACTGAGTCCGTTCGAATACCGAAATCAATCCAGCCAATCAGCTGTATAATAAAAACTCTAACTTTCTCACCTCCAGTCAAATGTTTTACTCAATTTATTTGGATTTAACCAGGGAGGGTCCCCCTCCTGGTTAAATTTTTGCTTGACAAATTGACCTAACGATTTTTCATTTTTTTCGCAAGGTTTTTTATGGTATAGTTAAATTAACTTAAGTGATTACGAATCAGCAGAAGCTGTTTCGTAATCGTATGGTATGTCGTGTAAAATAAGGTGAAACGCCACTTTCAAGAACTTATTTATACCACGCTATCACCGCAACCTTATGAGGTTTCCTCTGAGGTTGTTTTTTCAATTTGTCATAGTAATCAATGATATGATTGTTTCCTTTTTTTCGTAATGAAATCATGGAAAAAATCATAAAGTATAATATTTTTTGTAGTTTCTTATTTCCACGTCTATTAATACGGTTTTTATATCGTGTATTACCTGATTGATAACGCATAATATCGATTCCAACGTATTTATTAAGTTGTTTACATTTTTAAAGCGTCGTAAATCTCCTAATTCACCAATGATTCTACATGTGGTCTGCATCACCAAGCCAGGGAATGAACGAAGGATATGATATTCCTTTCTATCCACAGATAGGGCAACCATTTTTGCGACAATTTCTTCTTTCTTTCTCTTCTACTTGCGTAATCCCGTACTTGTTCACAACGTATATCTGATGCATCGATAGCTGGGTATGAATTTTGGCAACTAGTAAACGTTCCTTTGTCCTTCTTATCCGCTAGTTAAGAGAAAGGTTTTTCCTAGTATTCCTTTTCGGCCCATTTCGAATTATTGTTTTCGAATGCGCTAATAAAAATGAAAGATGCCGATGCAATTGAACGATGTTTTAAAAAAGTGCCTGAGCTCGGCTTAATCACTCGTTCCAGTTCTGGAAAAGATAGATGTAAAATCGCATACTTCTTGCCTCGCAGTTGGATTAGCTCTTCATCTACTTCATCGTAATAACGTGATAGAGCCCGCATTTGATTATAATAGGTGTCTGTTGAAATGTTGGATTGCGATTTATTTTAAAGTGTGTTTTAGCCAACTCGTGTGCATCACTTTTATTTATCGCTTAAACCCATTTGAGGCAAATATACGTATCCATGATCTTGAAGAAATTTTTCTAAGGCCGTTGAATAAACTCCTGCTGCTTCAAAAACAATTTCTGGCGATTGTTGTGCTAACGTTACCATTCGCTCATGTAATATTTTGAAATCCGTTTGACAGTGCACTAATTCACCTTCAAATATACAGTGTTTTTGATCTTTATAAATAACCAACGTACTTTTACCTTTACTTACATCAAATAAACTACATGTGTCATTTCATCTCCTCCAGATAATTACTCCTAGAAGTCCTCACATAACCTTATCGATTCCACTTTCTTGTACACGGTCTCTGTGGACCCAATATACTAAATATTCAAATAAGGGTGTGAAGTGATCCTGTTTGGGGAGCGGGTTCTATATTGTTCCCAAAGTTAGAACGGCTTTTCTTCGCTTCTACTATAAAAAAATAGTAGCACAGAACCATTGCCTTGGTCTTGTGCTACTAATCTTAGTATGTTTTGGGTCACCACCAAGGCGTGTATTTTTGTTTGCTTATAAACCTTGTCGAGATAAAAAACACCAGCATATTTAGTATAAAGCCAAATATTATTTACACAATATGGAAATTTAAGGAGATTTCTCGTTCGATCAATTATATATTTTTATAACTACTAAACGTCCTTAGTCCCATAGAATATAGAGCTAAAGCTGCTTAAATTTATTTTTATTATTTCCACTGTCTACTTGACAAGAGGCAGTTCAGAATGTAAATCATTCCTTTGTGGACTTTCTCCTAAAAAGTGATTTCTTCTTAGTTTAATATATGCACAGTTGGCTTCTTTGCATCTGCATTTCGATAAATAAAGCTTTCTAATTTGTCACTGGAAGTTATTTTTACTTCTAAAGCATAGTGATCAGCAAACATTTCCTGGATGAGACCATAGGCATATTGCGTGAAACCAACAACCTCACTTCTACCATAAAATTCGATAGGGATTTCAATTGTCATTTTTTGTAGTTTACCATCTACGTAAAATCCTTGCCCAATAATGCCGACATAATTCGGGAAATACGTTGCTATTTCTTTACCAAAACTATTGACAATTTCTTGATCTTCATAATACTTCTTTTTGCCCTCTTCAGAAGGGAATAAAACATATTCCTCATCTATCTTTTTCCAGTCCCCGATGGTAGAACTGCCTTCCGGAATGGTTGTTTTTGCTACGAAGTTTCCCGGAACAGGAGATGATTGTGCTTCTTCACGATATATTGCCATCATTACTGGTACTTTTTCAAGTCCTTTAATTTTCCTGACATCCTTAATTATCTTCTGTGCAATTTTATTCGCTTGCTCCATCATCTTCGCTTGAGAAATATTTGTTTCATAAGTAGGACCGCCTGTCTCCGTCTGAAATTGATAATTGGACTTCATTGCAATACCAATTGATATTCCTTGCAAGGAAACCGAGTTATCTTCCTTTTTCACTAGATAATTTTGCTCTAAAATATGTGAAAGATAACGCGGATTTTTTTCATAATAATCCTTATCTGCCTTTTCTTTTTTCTTAGGATTTAATTTGTCAATCCATTCTATAACTAATTCTTCTGTAATGTATTGTCCTTCTTGAAACAAGTACTTGCTAGGATCATACACATCTTTAGAGTGTCTGCGCAGCCCTTCTTCCATTTCATCAATATCTAGACGATTGGCAACTTGATCAACTATTACTCCTCTTGCTTTTCCCGGTTCAAATGGCAGTATCATTTTATAATTTTCTTCAGAGAGCTGATAGCTGGGGACAATCGCTTGTTTCTCTTTCGAATTAGATTCATTATCTTGGACAACTTTATCTTCATTTACATCAGGTCCGCAACCCGCTAGCAATAAAAGTGCACCGATTATCCATATACTAAGCTTTTTCACGATTCCACACCCTCATCTTTCAATGCTTGCTGAAACTGGTTTTCATCCCAAACGAGAATATCCAGCTGTTTCGCCTTCGTTAATTTTGAACCAGCATCCTCACCAGCTATAACAAGATCTGTCTTTTTGCTTACACTTCCGGTTACTGTACCGCCAAGTTGTTCAATTAATTCCTTTGCCTCAGAGCGAGTGTAATTGTCCATTTTTCCAGTCAGCACAATCGTCTTTTCATTAAAAATGCTTCCTTTTTCCAATTCTGTTGGCTTTGCACCTAAATAAGACATATTAATTCCCAGTTCTTTTAATTCTTGGATTAAGTCAATAACCTTTTGCTCCTGAAAGTATTGAACAATAGAATCTGCTATTTTTTCACCTATTTCATCTACTTCCAGCAAATCCTCGTATGTTGCTTGTTGCAAATTATCCATCGTCTCAAATTCCATGGCTAACGTTTTAGCTGCTTTTGCCCCCACAAAGCGAATTCCTAATCCAAATAATAAACGCTCTAGTGAATTGGCTTTGGATGCTTCAATAGCCTGTAGTAGGTTTGTTACTGATTTTTCGCCCATTCGCTCGAGTTTCAATAACTCTTCTTTTTCTAATCGGTATATATCAGCGATTGTCTTCACCAAATTAGCTTGAAATAGTTGGTTAATCACCTTTTCACCCAAGCCGTCAATATTCATCGCATTTCTGGAAACAAAGTGAATCAGCCCTTCTTTTACTTGTGCAGGGCAATTCGTATTAATACAACGTAAGGCTACCTCTTCTTCTAAATGAACAAGCTCACTGCCACAAGCCGGACATTCTTTCGGCATGTGGAACTCTTTTTCCTCACCAGTACGATCTTCGACTAATACACGGACGACTTTGGGAATAATATCACCGGCTTTTTTAATGACAACTGTATCGCCAATTCGAATATCCTGCTCGCGAATTAAATCTTCATTGTGTAGGGAAGCTCGTTGTACCGTTGTTCCAGCAACTTTTACTGGATTTAAAATAGCTGTTGGCGTAATTACTCCAGTCCTTCCAACACTCAATTCAATATCGGTTAGCTTTGTAATTGCCTCTTCAGCTGGAAATTTATAAGCGATTGCCCATCTTGGACTTTTAGCCGTATAACCAAGCTCTTCCTGTTGCTTGAGATCATCTACTTTAATGACGATACCATCAATTTCATAATCTAAATGAGGACGTTCCTTTGTCCAATAATCTACATATTCCATAACTTCTTCTACCGTATTACATTTTTTCCATTCCGGATTGGTCTTTAATCCTAATTCTTTTAGCCTCACTAAGCGCTCACTATGCTTTGTTAATTTGCTGTTATTCCATTCGCCCACACCATACAAAAAGATATCTAGATTACGTTTAGCAGCAATCTTTGGGTCCAATTGCCGTAAAGAACCGGCAGCTGCATTACGCGGATTAGCAAATAGTGGTTCTCCGTTAACTTCTCTTTCTTTGTTTAAAGCTAAAAAAGAGCGGTGCGGCATATAGGCTTCTCCACGAATTTCCAATGTCTCTTTTTCTTTAATAACTAAAGGAATGCTGCGAATGGTTCGTAAATTACTTGTTATATCCTCACCTATATATCCATCGCCTCGTGTTGCGCCTCGGACAAATTTTCCATTTTCATAGGTTAATGATACGGCTAAACCATCAATTTTTAATTCACATACAAAGCTAATCGGCTCTTCAATTCCTTGACTTGCACGACGAACAAAGTCACGAATATCCTGTTCATTAAAAGCATTGGCTAAGCTGAGCATTGGGATCTTATGCTCCACTTTTTGAAACGCATCAAGCGGTTCTCCACCTACTCGTTGTGTCGGGGAGTCTGGATGTACAAGATCTGGATATGCTTCTTCCAACTTTCGCAGTTCCTGCATTTTTTGGTCATAGATAGCATCTTCTACTGATGGTTGATCAAGTACATGATACTCGTAATTATACTGGTTTAATTCTTCTGTTAGTTGCTCCATCTTCTGTTTTGCTTGTTGTTTATCCACCCAAGTACCTCCCTTATTCCTTCGTGATTGGTGCAAATTTTGCTAATACGCGTTTAATTCCAATTGGTGCTGGAAATGCAATATCAAGCTCCATAGCTTCGCCTTCTCCCTGAACCTTTACAACTGTACCAATGCCCCATTTTTTGTGATTAGCCTTATCTCCAGGTGACCACATTTGCTGTTCAGCCCCAGTTGTTTTTTGAATGCGTTCTGCTTTTCGCTTCGGTGCAAGTTTATCCGGATTTTGTCTTAGATTACTACCAAACATCGCTGTTCTAACTGATTCAATCCCTTCCATCAATTCTTCAGGGATTTCATGGATGAAACGACTAATCGGATTCATATTTGTACGACCAAATAAGGTCCTCATTTTAGCATTCGTGAGATATAATTCTTTTTCAGCACGTGTAATACCAACATAAGCCAGTCTGCGTTCTTCTTCCATTTCTTCTTCATCTAGCATAGAACGGCTATGTGGAAATACGTTTTCTTCCATACCGATTAGGAAAACAACTGGAAATTCCAATCCTTTCGCTGCGTGCAATGTCATTAATGTAATTTTATCTTCATCCACTGTGTCCGATTCATCCATTTGGTCGATATCTGCGATTAACGCTAAATCCGTAAGAAAAGCGATCAGTGTTTTATCTTCACTTGACGCTTCAAAGTCTTTCGTAACCGTCATAAATTCTTCTAAGTTTTCTAATCTGCTATGTGCTTCAATGGATCGTTCATTTTTTAACATCGTTTCATAGCCAGTCTGTTTTAACACTGCTTCAACCATATCCGTTGCTGTTAAAAACGCTTGCTGTTTTGATAATGTGCGAATTAGTTCGGTGAATTCCACTAAGGCATTAGCTGCTTTTTTAGGAACACCTGTAAAGTCAATCTCTTTTACAGCTTCATTAAAAGAGATATCATGTAATGCCGCATATTCACGGAGTCGCTCTATTGATGTTTTTCCAATCCCGCGTTTTGGAACATTGACCACTCGCTCAAAGCTTAAATCATCATCAGGATTAGCAATTAAACGGAGGTAAGCGACCATATCTTTAATTTCCTTCCGTTCATAGAATTTTGTTCCACCAACCATTTGATACGGTATATTTGATTTTACAAACGTATCTTCAATGGCACGTGATTGTGCATTTGTCCGATATAGTATCGCCACATCACTAAGAGAATATCCTTCTTCTTTTGTTAACTGCTGAATTTTTTCCGTAACAAATAATGCTTCTTCCTGTTCTGTCGCACCTTGAAAATAATGAATGTGTTTTCCGTCGGGATTTTCCGTCCATAGGTTCTTCGGTTTCCGGCCGCTATTATTGGCAATCACATGGTTAGCAGCTTTAAGAATGCATTTCGTTGACCGATAGTTTTGTTCTAGAAAAATGGTCCGAGAAGATGGATAATCCTTTTCAAAGGTAAGGATGTTCGTGATATCTGCTCCACGCCAGCGATAGATAGACTGGTCGGAATCACCAACAACACATAGATTTTGGTAACGGCTTGCCAGCATTTTAACAAGCGCATATTGAGCATGATTCGTATCTTGATACTCATCAACATGAATATACTGAAAACGGCGCTGATAATACTCTAATACCTCTGGTACACGTTTAAACAGATGAATGGTTTGCATAATTAAATCATCGAAGTCAAGCGAATGGTTTTTTACAAGCATCTTTTGATATGCTTCATAAATTTGTCCAACCTGTCTCTCATAAAAATTACCAACTTGCTTGTTATAGACTTCTGGGGTAATAAGTTCGTTTTTCGCTGCACTGATTTGGCCGAGCATTGCTCTTGGGTCAAATTTTTTCGGGTCAATATTGAGGTTTTTTAATATTTGCTTGATAACAGATAGCTGATCACTACTATCCAAAATTGTAAAATTGCTATTATAACCAATTCGATCAATATCTCTGCGTAAAATTCGTACACACATCGAGTGAAATGTAGACACCCACATGTACTCACTTTCTGCTCCAACTAACCTGCTTACCCGATCTTTCATCTCACGAGCAGCTTTATTTGTAAACGTAATTGCTAAAATATTGCGTGCTGCCACTCCTTTTTCTGCTAGTAAATAGGCAATTCTATGTGTCAATACACGTGTTTTTCCACTTCCTGCTCCTGCCATAATTAATAATGGTCCTTCTGTATGGATGACAGCTTCTTTTTGCTGCTCGTTTAATCCTCTTAGTAAGGATTCCTTTGTCTGACTCATCCTAACACCGCCTATCTAAATACTATCTTTTACTACTTTTACTGTTTTTAAAGCGTTCTTTATATCTGTATAAATACTATTACCTACTACGATAACATCTGCATATTCTTTCATTTCTTTAGCTTGGTCTATTGTCTCAATTCCTCCACCATAAAACAATAAGGAATGCTCCAATTGAGTTTTTACTTTTTTCACAAGCTCTGGATCTCCGTATATCCCACTGTATTCCAGATAAAATATTGGTAAGTGAAATACCTTATCTGCCATAAACGCATAGGCAATAACATCTTCTTCATCTGGTAAATAACAATTCGTATGAATAAATGCTTTTGCATCGCTATTCAATATACAGTATCCTTCAAACAGAATTTCACTATAATCCATCATGTCCATATATTCCTTAATAGCCTGATGCTGCATATCCATCATCCATTTTTTATCTTTAGAGTTAAGCACCATTGGAATATAGTAATAGTCAAATCCTGGTGTGATCGCCTCCATAGAAGAAATTTCTAAAACACAAGGTACTGGATATCGACGAATACGGGATAACAAGTCTAACACACCATCTAATGTTATATTATCTGTCCCACCAACTATAATAGCATCCGTTCCAGATTCACACACCATCTCCAAATGTTCATCTGATATCTCCTTGGCAGGATCAAGCTTAAATACGTGTTTCCAATCCTTCATTAATTTATCCAATATGAAATCCTCCATTATGATTATTCCGTTAGTTTATTATACCAAAAATTATAGAGGGAATTTAGAAATAAGTAAGATGAAAATGATTTGACTTCAATGATATGTCTAAGTACAAGTCAAGTTCAAAGAATAAGCCACTAGTGGTGCACTTAAGACTTCGGTTTTTCCACTTCATGTCTAAACGTAGAACAAAAGCTTGAAGCGTTGCTACGTACAAACGGCAGAATTTCTGATGAGATTATGGAAACCTCATTCAAGGAGTGCCTTCCTGTTTCTTGAATAAAAATAAAAACGCCACCAAAAAGGCGACGGCAAAATCTATTAGCAGATGTAACTTCCTGATATTCATAAGTTAGAGAAGCTTTGATTTTATAGAGGATGTTCAAAAAGTACGGCAAAAATGGCAAGCTGAATTTCTTCATATGTTGGATAATAAAATTTTTGCGATTATGTTCATTCCATACCGTAAAAATTTTTAAAGCTTAAGTTTAACGTACAGCTAGTTAGAATCTTACACTATGAACTTCGTTTCAGTGAGGTTCAGGCTTGGTCCTAGATGCCCCGGACAAAAATACTCCCCTGAACGAACGCATCTTTTTAACAGTTATAAGCAAATGGTGGCTTAAACGTTATGGTTATGATCATCCTTCATTATCCGTTCCAGTACTAGCTTATACCCATCGCTACCGTAATCGATACATCTTCTAACCCTTGAAATGGTGGCAGTTGATGCATTCGTTTGCTTTTCTATTTCATTATATGTAGCTCCTTGTGTCAGCATTTTAGCAACTTGTAAACGTTGAGTTAACGAATGGATTTCCGACATAGTAGCGATGTCATCAAAGAAGCGATAGCATTCTTCTCTATCTTTTAACGATAAGATAGCATCAAATAACTGATCCAATTGTTCGCCACGTAATTTATCAATCTGCACGTTACGTCCTCCTTCCCATTACTCGCTTGATAAGGTGACCGCTGTATCTAATCCAGGATCTTCAGGTATAACATTAATCCATGTTTTTCCCGGAGTTAATGGGACTTCTTTACCTTCTTTCACAGGAACAATTCTGCCATTTAGCTTTTCCCATTGAAGCTTTTGGACTACACCCTGCTGCAATAAATACGCATCCCCGCCGGAAGCTAAATCAATGGATCGGCGGCCTTCATCATCAATCACTTCATGTTTTGTCTCTATAATAAAAACATTACTTATTTCTATCGGTTTTTCCGAGTCCATTTCCACTGTTTGTTGATGATCATTAAAGCGAGTATACACTTGTGTAGATTTGTCAAACTGATATTCTACGATTTCCATTGGATTCTCGGAATAGACGATTTCGACGGTTAAAGCCTCGTCTCCCGTCACCTTTTCTCCTTCTTGTAAAAATAACATTTGAGAATAATCAGCTGTTGTCTGATACCCCTTTGCTTCTGCTTCATCATACAGCTCATCAAGCTGTAAATAAGAATTATGCGGTGCTTGTCTAAATGTTTCCCGTTTAAATAATCCCTCATTATCATAAAGCGAACCGTTTAAATGGTCAATTCCTCTGTCTTGAATTGACTGATTTATAAAATCAGCTGCACCGTGATATACGTAAATAGCGTTATAACCCTGTGCTAGTTCAGAATAGTACTCTCGTGCACTTCTAACCGGACCAACTACCGGAGGCAATTCACTTTGATAAAGTGCTAAAAAGCGTGTAATCTTACCTTCTGCTAATATTTCAAAAACGATATCTGCTTGCGACAAACCGGTTTGTGGCCTTGCTTTTTCATGGTTATTTACCATGACTGCAACGATCCTGTTATCAACAGCGTTATCTTCAGCCATACCGGTTAATGGATATGTATCCGTCAACTGTGATGGATTGGAATCCCCTTTTTCTTGATTATTTGTTTCAGCTTGATCGTCTTTACATGCTGTAATCAAAAACGTTAATATGAGTAGAATAAGTAATCCTTTTTTCACATGTCACAACCCCTTAAAACATAACTTGCAGATAGCAGGCCTCACCTTAAAAAGTGAGGCTAGTCTACCTGTTACATTAATGCTTGTTTACTTTTTCTTCCATCGACTATATCGTAGCTTTGTTTCTACGTTCCTTGGAAAAGAAAACTGCTTTTCTTGCTGATCAAGGAAGTAACTAGTACTCATGTATCTACTAAAAGCACCCACGTCCTGTCCAAGCGCACTACTCAAATGACACCGCCTCAAACTTCGATGCACAAGACATACTTGTATCAGCGTTCAAAAGGTTAAGGAAAGTGAAAGTACCTGTACTAATATTTGGTGATATTTCAAGGTCAACGAAGACTTCGGCAACGATACATCGTTTTTTAAAAAAAGGATGTTTCCATTTGATCCAATTTTAAGTCTATTGCCCTCTTTTTGCACAAAAACTTACATTATAAGGCTAACACATTGTTGCTGGGAATAGTAGTTCTTTTTTCTTCACATCTATGATACCTTGAGGCGTAATTCGAACATATGGTAAATGAGTGGATGCTAAGAAAAATATAGAATAAACTGGATCAGAAAATGGATAACCGAAATTTTTTAAATGCCGCTTCAATTCTTTTTCCTTAGCGATTAAATCTGTCATTTCCCCTTTGAACATCATTCCTCTTAATGCAAGCGGTATTTCTAACAGTACCTCACCTTGGTGTACAATAACAATGCCTCCTCCTAACTCTTTTAATCGTTTACCTGCTAAGAGGATATCATGTTTATTTTTTCCAATAAACACAAAATCACCGGTAACCGAATAAGAGCTGGCAATTGCACCTAATTCATTTGTAAACCCGCGCAAGGTTGTATTTACCCGCCATTTACCATGTCGATCCAACAACATTAAAAAGGAATCACTTGTATGAGCAGGCAAATGATCTACCGTAATATCAATTTCAATCGCATATGGCTTCATAATCACATCGTTAACCATTTCTAACCCGATTGGTACTGAAAATTGTAATTCTTTACTACTTACTTGCCAGTCTAATTCTAATGGGCCTATATCATAATTTTTCCATTTAATTAAGGTGGAAATTCGTTGTTCTACTCCACCTTTTACTATCCATTGCCCCTTTGCCAAGACGCTTTCCGGTTGAGGAACTTTTGTATCAGTTAAAATGTTAATATGTGCAAGTCGCCCGGGAGCAATACTGCCGAGCTGTTCTTCCATACGTAAATGCTTGGCTGGATAATAACTTCCGATTAAATAAGCTTCTTCCACGGGTAATCCTTGTTTAATGGCAATATCTATGCAACGATTGATCAATCCTTGTTCATAAAATGCCGGCGTTGCTCCGTCAGTTGTAAACGAAAGATTATCAAATGAGGTTAGACCTGCTGCAAGCAATTCCTCAATTAGCTTTGGCAAATCCGGTCTGATTGAGGAATAACGGAGACCAACGTGATAGCCAAGCAGTAAACGCCGCATTACTTCTTCCCCTGTTATTGATTCATGATCTGCATTAGCACCAAGCAACTTCATTTTTGTTAATGTTCGAACAGAAGCTCCCGGAAAATGTCCTTCTACCGGTTTCCTTTGTTTTTTCGTCTCTTGAATCCAATACAGTAAAATATCGTCTCCGGCCAATAATTGCGGCCAAGATGTTAATTCTCCACCTTGTACAACAGCTGGATGATTAATCCAATCTAAGACATCTTCTGTCCTAAAAAGTTCATGGTCATCCTGTAATTCAGTTTGCGGATCAAAACGTGCCCACCAATACATCGATACGGGATGGGTACTGAATTCATCCAACACGGAAAACGCTTTCTTTTTATTTAACATAAATAACCATAATAGATTGTCATTAATTAATGTGGTTGTCCCTGTTTTTGCAGCATGATTTGCTAATTGTTCCGGATTGTATAGTTGAAAAGGATGTGCATGTGGTTCAATATACCCCGGGACTAAATACTTTCCTGTACAATCAACTATTTCCGTACCTTTCTGGTTAATGGGTAAATTATCACCAACATAAACGATTCGATCCTCGTACACCCAAACATGGCCCTGCAACCATTTCTTTACATACGTATTTAAATACGTTCCATTTGCAAGTACAAGTGTTGGAGGTACTTCTCCATCAATAACTCGTACATGCTGCCTCATATCTCTGTTTCTCCAATAAAATCCATTGCGTAACATGATTCAACATCTCTCCAATTTACATCATCTCTTTTTTAGAAGTTGTTCAAAAAGTGCCCTTTAAAATGACACATCGAATTTCTCCTTTAGTCCTTCTATTCTCTTTTTGAACACGAGCTTTTAGTTAATATCATCTATATATCTATGATAAAGCAAAGGATGAACTCCAATAATTATTTTGTACGATGGTTGTAGATTAACATGTTAGCGAAAAATCCACAAGGGGTAAAAGGAAAAAAATCCCATAACCAATATATGTCATTCCATTTTAACATATTTTTCGCCACTTAACTGTTTCAATTTTGTAAACTCTTATTATTTTTTAAGATTTTTAGAAAAAAGCTTGGCTTGTCGCCAAGTCTTCAACGAAAGCTGTAGTTTTTTCTTATATTATAAACCCTAAAATTTTATACTTTCCTATAATACAAGAAAGCCTGTGACTTTAGGTGACGCTTTATACATTGTAGAATACTAATATGTTAAATGGATACTACTAATCTTTATACGCTTACAACCACAAAAGGTTTCATTTTTTATTGTTTAAAATCGGTTTCTACATGTCGATATTTTTTAAAAATAGCTTTATCTTAGGCGCTAACTGAGCGCTTCTAGGTTTTGTTCTTGATTCAATTAAATAAAAAACTGGAATAAACCTGATAAGTGAGAAGTATTTGAATGAAGTAACCAATCACACGGGTACATGAAACATTAAAATGGTATTACATTAATTCTATTTCTTTACTTGTTTAAGACAGCTTAAAGCCACCACAGTACTTAGACTTGGGTGGCTTTATATCTGGCTATATCGGTTCGATAAAAAAAGTCATCATTATTATGAAGTGCCCTTAGCGGTTCATAGGCATGAGCTGCCGCTTGACCTAATGTAGGTGCAGTTGCAGCTGAAAGCAGTACACGTCCTCCATCACTAACATGTCTTTTTCCGATCTGCTTTGTACCTGCATGTACGATCATTGCTTGTTTAGGTGAAAATTCCGGAATCTCCATTCCTTTTTCACAAGCGTTTGGGTAGCCTTTCGCCGCTACGACAATACCCACACATGATTTATCTTCCCATTGGAGCTTAGGATCAATTCCGTTCAATACATCCAACATTACTTGGACAAGATCATTCTTTAACAGTGGCAGAACGACCTGTGTTTCCGGATCACCAAAGCGTGTATTAAATTCAATTACTTTTGGTCCATTTTTTGTATTCATTAGTCCTGCATATAGAATTCCAGTAAATGGTCTTCCTTCCTGTATCATCCCACCTACTGTTTTTTGCAAAATATGCGTATACGAAAACTCCAGCACTTGCTTCGTAATGTCAGGAACTGGTGCAAAAGCCCCCATTCCTCCAGTATTAGGTCCTTTATCCCCGTCATATGCCCGCTTATGATCACGTGCAGATACCATTGGATATACTTGGTCTTCATGAACAAACGCCATAAGTGAAAATTCTTTACCTACTAAAAATTCCTCAATCACAATCCTACTGCCTGCTTCAGAGAAAGTCTTCTCAATAAGCATTTGATCAACAGCGGTAAATGCTTCTTGTTTTGTTGAAGCAACGACAACCCCTTTTCCAGCAGCTAATCCATCAGCTTTAATTACAATCGGTACTCCTTTTTCCTCAATATATACTTTTGCTGTTTCGGGGTCGGTAAATGATCGATAAGCAGCTGTTGGTATGTTATATTTTTCCATAAATTGCTTTGCAAACTGCTTGCTTCCTTCTAATAAAGCAGCTTCCTTTGTAGGTGCAAATATTCGTAGACCTTCTCGCTGAAATGCATTGGCAATTCCATTGTTTAACGGATTTTCCGGACCGACTATCGTTAAATCAATCGTTTCCTTTTTAGCAAAGGCGATTAGTCCTTCTGTATCCATTTCGTCAATGGGAATGCAAGTTGCTTCTTGTGCTATACCACCGTTTCCGGGTGCAGCATATAGTTTTGTTACTCTATCGCTTTCTTTTAGCTTCATAATAATGCTATGTTCTCTTCCGCCTCGGCCAACTACTAAAATATTCATAAAACTCCCCTTCCATTTAAGTGCCTAATTAAAAGAGCAATGAAGTTCGTGACTTTATCCTTTTTGCAATCGAACTAGTTTACTTCAGAGACAAAGCAAGTGCAGGAATTTTGGTACATCATTTACCAGACTTTTAGAACATTCTCTTTAATGTTTAAAATGACGAATGCTTGTATAAACCATAGCAATTCCATGTTCGTTACAGACATCAACCGAATCTTGGTCACGTTTAGAGCCACCCGGCTGAATAATTGCTGTAATGCCTGCTTTTGCAGCAGCTTCTACCGTATCTGGCATTGGGAAAAATGCATCAGAAGCCATTACTGCTCCTGCTGCCTGTTCAGCCGCTTGCTCAATGGCAATCTTAGCAGCACCAATTCGATTCATTTGTCCAGCACCAATACCAACCGTACGATTATCCTTTGCTAGTACAATGGCATTCGACTTCACATGCTTAACTGCTTTCCAAGCAAATATTAGCTGGTTGACTTCATCCTCAGATGGTTTACGGTTTGTCACCACGTGCAAATCACTGGCAGTAATCCGTTTATTATCGATGGTTTGAATGAGCATTCCGCCTTTAACGGATGTATATTTATGTTCTAAAGCTGGTTTTTCTGCTCTAACTTCCAGTTCTAACAGACGGATGTTTTTCTTTTTCGTTAATATTTCTAACGCTTCTTCTGTAAAACCAGGAGCGATGACAATTTCTAAAAAGATGTTACTCATTTTTTCTGCTGTTGCTTCATCAATCACTTGATTACAAGCAACAATCCCGCCAAAAATAGAGGTGGAATCAGCTTCATATGCTTGTTGAAAGGCATTTGATAAATTATCTGCTACTCCAATTCCACATGGATTCATATGTTTCACTGCAACAGCAGCAGGCTCATCGTATTCTGCTAAAATTTCTAAAGCTGCATTCGCATCTTGAATATTGTTATAAGAAAGTTCTTTGCCATGTAATTGTTTACTACTAGCAAGACTTCCTGCCTCGCTAATTGGCTGTTGGTAAAAAGCAGCAGCTTGATGCGGATTTTCACCATAGCGAAGTGTTTGTACTTTTTCATATGTCATGGTATAGCTTTTCGGAAAAGCTTCACCGATCCCTTTTGTAAAATATTGGGTAATTAATGCATCATAACTAGCGGTATGTTGAAATACTTTTGCTGCTAACTGCTGCCGTTTTTCCAAAGTCACTTCTCCACCCTTTACGCCTTGAAGCACATCTTCATAATCATTAGGATCAACAATTACGGTTACAGATTGATAGTTTTTGGCTGCTGCACGAAGCATAGATGGGCCGCCAATATCTATATTTTCAATGATGTCCTCTTTACTTGCAGTCTGTTTGTTTAATGTCTCTTTAAATGGATAAAGATTAACAACCACCATATCAATTGGCGTAATGTTGTATTTATCCAGTTCTTGACGATGAAGCTCGTTTTCCCGCTTAGCCAGTAATCCCCCATGGATAAAAGGGTGCAATGTTTTTACCCGTCCATCTAAAATTTCTGGAAAACCGGTTACTTCGTTTACTGGGATAACGGATATTCCTTGCTGCTGTAATGCTTTCAGCGTTCCTCCTGTTGAAATGATTTCATAATCGTTTTCAATTAATCCTTTAGCAAATTCCGTTATCCCTTGTTTATTAGATACACTCATTAATGCACGTCTTTTCATAATTATCCCTCATTCTGTATAAGTTGATTAATAACTTTCGGATATAATTGATGTTCTACCTTTTGAATGCGGTTTGTAAGTGTTTTTAGCGAGTCCGTTGGGTAAATTTTTACTTCTTGCTGAGCGATAATTGGTCCTGTGTCGATACCTTCATCAATATAATGGACCGTTACTCCTGTTTTGTTTACTTTCGCTCGATACGCTTTTTCAATTGCATCTTTTCCGGGGAACTTCGGCAACAGTGAAGGATGAATATTAACAATTCTCCCATGATACGCCTGAAGCAAATGAGCACCAATAATGCGCATATAACCAGCCAAGAAAATCCATGTAACTTCTCTTTCCCTAAGTACAGTAATTAACTCTTCTTCATATGCCTGCTTGGACGGATAGGATGTTGGATCAAATACATGTACAGGAATTTGTTTTTGTTTTGCTTTGTCAATAACCAGAGCCCCCGGGCGATCACAAACTAAGAGAACTATTTCACAAGCCAACGATTCAGTTTCCATGATCGCCTGAAAATTACTTCCCGTACCAGATGCAAATACACACACTTTTATTGATGCTTTCATGAGTGAAGATGCACTCCTTTATGATCTGTCACCATACCAATTGTCCGTACTGTTTCTCCCTGTTTCTCGATTATTTCTTTCACTTCATTCACATGATCCTTGGTAACAACTAGTACTAGACCGATCCCCATGTTGAATACACCGTACATTTCATTTGTAGAAATCGATCCTTGTTTCTGTAAAAACGGAAAAATTTCTGGTACTTCCCATGATGTCGTATCGATTTCCACTCCTAGATGGGAAGGAAGCATTCGTGGCAAATTCTCATAAAAACCGCCGCCTGTAATATGCGAAATTCCTTTCGTAAAACCTTTTTCAATTACTTGTTGTACGGCTTTGGCATATATTTTTGTCGGAGTAAGCAATGTTTCGCCAAGTGATTTCTTTAATCCATATGATTGATCCAAGCTGAGATCAGCTATTACTTTACGAACAAGTGAATAACCGTTTGAATGAATTCCACTCGATGGGAGTCCAAGTAATACATCACCTGCTGTAATGGTTTTACCGGTAATTAAGTGTTCTTTTTCAGCAATGCCAACAGTAAAACCGGCTAAATCATATTCACCTTCGCTATACATTCCTGGCATTTCTGCTGTTTCTCCACCAATTAAAGCTGCCTTTGCTTGAACACAACCTGCTGCAATACCTGCAACAATCTGTTCAATCTGGTCCGGGTCGTTCTTCCCACAGGCAATATAATCAAGAAAAAATAACGGCTTTGCACCTTGGGCAACAATATCATTGACGCACATAGCTACTAAATCAATGCCAACAGTATCATGTTTATTCAATGTAAAAGCAAGCTTGAGTTTCGTACCGACTCCATCTGTTCCAGATACTAATACTGGCTCCTTATACGTAAATGTGGATAGATCAAACAAGCCAGCAAATGATCCGATTCCACCGATAACTTCTTTTCTGGAGGTTCGCTGAATATGCTTTTTCATTCGCTCAATAGTTTGATAACCACGCTCTACATCTACACCCGCTTGTTTATAAAGTTCAGTCACGTTTGCCACTTCTCCTGTCTATAAATAAAATGAATCTTCATTCAGTAGGAGTTTTCTTCCATCTCCTACTGAATGTTAGTACCACAAGGGTATGACCTAAAGGCCCTTGAACGAATCGGGCATTTAGGTGCCGTTTTCTCCCACTTAGACCTTTTGTATCAACTCAAGGCTCTTGAAGTGGGAGTCTTACGGCACCTTACATGCGGGATAAAACTTCATTTTGTGGAGTGCATTTTATCCACTTCTTTAGTTGAACCAATTTAGCGTTTAAGTGCCGTCAGCTAACACTAGACTTCTTGATCATACTAGTGTTATCGATTGGATTGTACGGCACCTTCATGCGAGATAAAGTGAAACACTTTGATCCTCTCTAAGAACAAATTGGTCCTCTCTGAAATAATATTTTTCTGTCTCTTATCGAGTTTTTCCATTCAAAATTAAACTCACACACTTATATATATTCATTTAGTGTTAATGCGGAATAAAGGCAAATTTCTTTTTTCCTTCCAGTTGTACAGGATAGTTTCCATTCATACAGGCTGTACAAATTCCTTGATGAATTGTTTTATCTTTTAAAATCGCTTTTTCCATTCCTGCTTCGGATAAATAAGCTAAACTATCTGCTCCAATCATGTCACTTATTTCTTGGATGGAATAATTGGCTGCGATCAATTCCTCTCGTGTTGACATATCAATTCCATAATAGCAAGGATGTTGAATCGCTGGGGATGCTATTCGAACATGCACTTCCTTCGCTCCTGCCGCTTTTAGCATTTGCACAATTCGTTTGCTTGTTGTTCCTCGGACAATGGAATCATCAATCATAACCACACGCTTTCCTTCAATAATGCTTTTTACCGGCGAAAGCTTCATTTTCACCCCTTGCTCCCTTAACTCTTGGGAAGGCTGAATAAATGTTCTTCCTACATAACGATTTTTAATAATCCCCATCTCATAAGGTAGATCGCTTTCCTCTGCATAACCAATTGCTGCCGAAGTGCTTGAATCTGGGACACCCACTACAATGTCTGCATTTGCCGGGGCCTCTTTTGCTAATTCTTTTCCCATTCGTTTACGGGAAGCATGGACATTAACAAGATTTACATCACTATCCGGACGAGATAAATATACATATTCCATCGCACACATTTTCCGTTGCTCACGAATAGCAAACCGTGTAGAAGTTAATCCAGCTTCACTAATGGTAATTAATTCCCCGGGCAATACTTCTCGTTCAAACACTGCACCAATTTGTCCAAAGGCACATGTTTCTGATGCAAATACATATGCCCTTCCGAGTCTGCCAATTGATAATGGGCGAATGCCTCGAGGATCAAGGGCAATGTACATTCGATCCTCTGTTAAGATCAAATAGGCATAAGCTCCAACAATTTGATTAAGTGCTTGAGCAATCGTTGTTTCCGTTACGCTATTTCCTCCCCGTTTAATAAGGTGAGCGAGTACTTCTGTATCTGATGTTGTTTGTAAAATGCTCCCCTCTTGTTCGAGCTTCCCCCGTAATTTATAAGCATTCATCAGGTTGCCATTATGGGCGAGCGCCATGCTCCCTGTTTGCGAACGAAATAATAGCGGCTGTACATTTTCAAGTGTTTTAGCGCCTTGTGTAGAGTAACGTACATGACCAATCGCTACGTTTCCTTTTAACGCTTGAAAATTAGCATCCTTAAAAACATCGTTGACTAGCCCTAAACCTTTATGATCTTTTAATTGCTTTCCATCGCTTACAACAACTCCGGCGCCTTCCTGACCACGGTGTTGCATCGAGTGTAGCCCATAATACGTCAATTCAGCTGCTTTTTCATGTCCCCAAATGCCAAATACACCACATTCTTCGTTTATGCCTTTGTCTTCAGCAAACATGGAATGGCTCCTTTCCATATTGACTTTAATGGGGATACCTCCTCAGATACAATCTGTTTGCCATTTACCGTAATCAATAACACTTCATCACTTGTTACCTTACCTATTTCAATAGCATCATCGACGAGTTGCTCAAAGCGTTTTTTGTTTGCTTCGTTTACTGTCACAATAAACCTGGACTGTGTTTCACTAAATAAGGCGGCAGTTGGTTCTCCACTTAGTTCTACAGTTGCTCCTAACTGTTTATTTGCAAATAAGCACTCAGCTACAGCAACTGCCAGACCACCTTCTGATACGTCATGTGCTGATGTAACTACACCTTGTTTAATTGCATGCAATAACTGGTCTTGTCTTGTTTTTTCGACATGGAGATCAATAGTTGGTGCAGCTCCTTCATATTTTCCGAGAAGGAGATACTGTAGTTCGCTTCCACCAAATGAACTATCCGTTTTGCCAATGATATAAATCGTATCTCCAGCTGCCTGGAAATAGTTCGGTGTGATGTGGCTGGTCGACTCATGAAGACCTACCATACCGACGATTGGTGTAGGGAAAATTGCTTTTCCTCCGGATTGGTTGTAAAGCGAGACATTACCGCTAATCACTGGTGTAGAAAGCGCTTCACATGCTTTTGTCATCCCTTCAACGCTTTTTTCCATCTGCCAAAAGACTTCCGGGTTATTCGGATTTCCAAAGTTTAAACCATCTGTTAACCCAAGTGGTTTTGCACCAGAGCAAATAATATTTCTAGCTGCCTCTGCTACAGCAATTTTTCCGCCAGTCTCCGGATCTAAATAAATATAGCGGGAATTACAATCCGTCGTCATTGCCAATGCTTTATCCGTTCCTTTAATACGAATCACAGCTGCATCTGAACCAGGACCTACTACTGTATTCGTTTGCACCATAAAGTCATACTGATGATAAACCCATTCCTTGGAAGCAATCGTTGGTTGTTGTAATAGCTGCTTGATAACATCTGCGTGATCGTCAACCATCAATGGCTTATTTCCCATTTGCTGAAATTCCCTAAAATAGGAAGGCTCTTTAGCCGGTAAATCGTAGACTGGTGCCTCCTCAGCAAGTGCGTCCACAGGAATATCAGCTACCTGCTTATTAAGATGAAAAATGCGAAATATCTTTTCTTCAATAACTCTGCCAATCGCCATTGCCTCTAGTCCGTATTTTTGAAATACTTCGATAATTTCTTGTTCACGACCCTTTTTAACAACAAGCAGCATCCGCTCCTGTGATTCTGAAAGCATCATTTCATATGCTGACATATGCTGCTCCCGTTGCGGAACATGGTCTAAATTCAACTCCACCCCAGTTCCTGCTTTACTTGCCATTTCACTGGCTGAAGAGGTTAGCCCAGCTGCTCCCATATCTTGCATACCTACTACAGCATCTGACTTTATCACTTCTAAACACGCTTCAATTAATAACTTTTCTATAAATGGATCGCCGACTTGAACTGCTGGACGATCCTTTAGCACATCATCTGCTAGATCATCAGAAGCAAATGTTGCCCCGTGAATTCCATCACGACCAGTTGCAGCCCCTGCATAAATGACTGTATTACCGATTCCTGCTGCAATTCCTTTCTGAATATCCTCATGATGGATTAATCCCACGCACATTGCATTAACAAGTGGATTATCTTCATAGCTATCATCAAACTGCACTTCTCCACCTACTGTAGGAACACCTACACAATTGCCATAGCCTGCAATACCGTCTACGACACCCGTGAACAAATATTTCACCCGATCATTGGAAAGCTTTCCGAACCTCAATGAATTTAATAATGCGATTGGGCGTGCACCCATGGAAAAAACATCACGAATAATACCGCCCACTCCAGTCGCTGCTCCCTGATACGGTTCTACAGCAGATGGGTGGTTATGGCTTTCTATTTTAAAAACAACTGCCTGCTCATCACCAATATCAATAATTCCGGCACCTTCACCCGGCCCTTGCAATACATGAGGTGCTTTTGTTGGAAACCTTTTCAGTAACGGCTTGGATGATTTATAACTACAATGTTCAGACCACATCACAGAAAATATACCTGTTTCCGTAAAATTTGGTTGTCGCTGTAAAATTGTTTTTATCACTTTGTACTCTTCATCACTTAATCCCATTTCCCGATAAAGCGCTTCTTTCTCTATTTGTTCTGGACTAACTTCATGCGTTTGTAACATATGATTCCCTCCAATTATGAACCAATGACTTCAATAAACGTAATCCGTCCTTACTGCCTATTATCTGTTCTACAGCTCGCTCCGGATGTGGCATCATCCCAAGTACATTACCTTGTTGATTCACAATTCCCGCTATATTTGCTACAGATCCATTTGGATTATCTTGATACGTAAACACAATCTGCTTATTTTCCTGTAATGATTGCAATATTGTCTCATCACAATAATAATTTCCTTCCCCATGTGCAATTGGCAGCTGAATAATTTCCCCCTCACGAAATCCATCTGTAAAAATAGTTTGATTATTTTTCACAACAACGTTCTGTTCTCGACAAATAAATGAAAGCTGCTGATTACGGAGTAATGCTCCCGGAAGCAGTCCTGCTTCTGTCAATATTTGAAAGCCATTACAGACACCCAATACCGGCTTTCCTTTGGCTGCATGCTGTTTAATTTGCTTCATTACTTGAGAGGTTGCTGCTACAGCTCCAGTTCGTAAATAATCTCCATAAGAAAAGCCACCAGGAAGTAAAATAGCATCATAGCTTTCTAGATTGCTATTTTCATACCAAATAAGCTCTGCTTCTTCCCCTAAGACTTCTTTCACCGCATAGTACATATCATAATCACAATTAGAACCAGGAAATGTAATGACAGCAAATCTCACGATTGAACAGCCTCCTCCACTACGATTTGATAATTTTCAATCACAGGATTTGCCAGCAGTTTCTTGCACATTTCTGTAACACGAGCCTCCAATTCAGGTCCATCCTGCACATGTAATTCGATGACTTTTCCAACACGAGCTTCTTCCACTTCAGCATAGCCTAAAGAATGTAATGAATCTTCAATCGCCTTCCCTTGTGGATCAAGTACACCTGGTTTTAATGTAATATGCACCATTACTCTTTTCATTTTTGCTCCTCCAGTCGGTTTAAAATCTCCTCATAAACTTCAATTAAATCGCCTGTTCCTTGGCGAAAAACATCTTTATCCAGCTTTTCCATCGTTTCCACATCCCAAAGTCGGCATGTATCAGGTGATATTTCATCAGCTAAGACAATCCACCCATCTGCCAAGCGACCGAATTCAACTTTAAAGTCTACTAGTTTTATCCCAATTCTCTGAAAAATTTCGCTTAGTGTCTCGTTTATTTCGAGAGCTTTTTCCTTGATTTCCTTTAATTCATTTAGCGAAATATTCGTTAATAATATCGCATGCTCATCATTAATCAATGGATCTTTGAGATCGTCATTCTTATAAAACAACTCTACAATCGGTGGGTTAAACGGTGTTCTTTCTTTCATACCCAGCCGCTTCGTAATGCTGCCAGCAGCAACATTACGAACAACAACTTCTAATGGGATAATTTCAGTTTGATAGACAAGCTGTTCTGTCTTATTTAATTGTTTAATAAAATGTGACTTGATCCCTTTTTCCCGGAGCTTGGTAAAAATCAGGGAAGAAATTTCGTTATTTAGACGACCTTTGCCGGGAAAAACTGATTTTTTTTCGCCGTTAAAGGCAGTTGCATCATTTTTATAGGATAAAATGATTTCCCTTGTTCTGTCGTTTACCTGATACACTTTTTTTGCCTTACCTTCATACAATAACGTGCGTTCCACGGATCTTCACCTCACTCTAATCCAATTCTTTGAAAAATTACATCGACATTTTTCAAGTGATACGTGTAATCAAAACAATCGGCGATTTCTTGCTTAGATAAGTGAGCAGTAATTTTTTCATCCGCTTCCACTAATTGTTTAAAGTGGATGCCTGTTTCCCATGCTTCCATTGCTTTTGGCTGAACCATATCATAAGCTGTCTCACGAGTCATCCCTTTATCAATTAATGCCAGTAAGACGCGTTGAGAAAAGATAACGCCATGTGTTTTATCAATATTACGCTTCATGTTTTCCGGAAACACGGTTAAATTTTTTACAATATTACTAAAGCGATGTAACATATAATTAATGGCTATCGTTGCATCAGGCAAAATAATTCGCTCTGCGGAAGAATGTGAAATATCACGTTCATGCCATAAAGCAACATTTTCATAAGCTGTCGTAACATAACCGCGCAATACCCTTGCCATACCAGTCATATTTTCTGAACCGATCGGATTCCGTTTATGCGGCATTGCTGAAGATCCCTTTTGTCCTTTTGCAAAATACTCCTCGACTTCACGCGTTTCGGTTTTTTGTAAACCACGAATCTCAGTTGCAAATTTTTCAATTGAAGTCGCAATTAAAGCCAATGTTGCTATATAGGCTGCATGACGATCTCTTTGCAATGTCTGTGTGGATACTGGTGCCGGAGAGAGTCCAAGTTTTTCACATACATATTGCTCTACATATGGATCAATATTAGCATACGTACCTACCGCACCGGATAATTTACCATATTCGATTTGATCGGCAGCAGCTTCAAAGCGTTGTAAGTTCCGCTTCATTTCTTCATACCATAGTGCCAGCTTTAAGCCGAATGTTGTTGGCTCAGCATGGACACCATGCGTTCTCCCCATCATCACGGTATGTTTATGCTCGATTGCCTTGTTTTTTAAAATCTCGATAAAACGTTGCAGATCCTTACGAATAATTGTATTCGCTTGTTTGATTAAATAAGAAAGAGCCGTATCCACTACGTCCGTTGACGTTAAACCGTAATGTACCCATTTCTTCTCATCACCCAATGTTTCTGATACTGCACGCGTAAAAGCAACTACATCATGTCTCGTTTCTTGTTCGATTTCATAAATTCGTTTCATATCAAATGAAGCATTGGCTCTAAGCTTTTTCATATCTTCTTTTGGAATGATTCCCAACTCACTCCACGCTTCGCAAGCTAGAAGCTCAACTTCAAGCCAGGCTTTATATTTATTTTCCTCTTGCCAAATGACACCCATTTCTTCTCTCGTATAGCGTTCAATCATTATTCGGCCTCCCAGAATGTTTGAATTTGTTTTTGTACCTGTTCTATTGAAGAACTAGTGAATGTAATATGTCCCATTTTCCGTTTTGTTGTCGCTTCGGCTTTTCCATATAAGTGAATAAAGCCTGTCGAAGTCTTTGGAATAGCCCGAAGCACTCTTGGCAAATCTTCACCTAAAATGTTTATCATGACAGCGGGTTGAAGCAGGAGCACCTCCATCAATGGTATCCCACAAATAGCACGGATATGCTGTGCAAATTGTGAAATCGTACAAGCCTCAATCGTATAATGTCCAGAATTATGTGGGCGTGGGGCCATTTCATTTATGTATATCCTGTCATCTTGAACGAATAATTCTACAGCAAATGTTCCAACAATGTCCATATAATGAGCTAGTTTCTCTACTGCTTCAAGTGCATGCTTTTCTATGGTTTTGCTAATTGCTGCAGGTACGGTTGTTTGGAATAAAATATGACCCTTATGCTCATTTTCCGCAATTGGGAAAAATGTGATCTTCCCCCCCTGCGAACGGGTAAAAATAACGGAAATTTCTTTATCAAATGAAATCCATTCTTCTACAATACAATGTTTGTGTTTGTCGGCAAATTCGATCGCAGCCGTTATATCACTATTTGTTTCTATCTTTAACTGACCTTTGCCATCGTATCCGCCTCGACACGTTTTTATTACAGCAGGCAATGAAAAGTCAGCTAATGCTTTCTTACATTCTGATCCATTCGTTACAATGGCAAACATTGGAACCGGTAAGTCAAGATTTTTCAATATCGTTTTTTCTTTTTCCCGATTTTGCGTAATTTCTAATGGATAAGCACCTTGGGGTAGTTTACCTTGCTTTTCGATATACGCTGCAGCTCGTAAATCTACATTTTCAAACTCATAGGTGATCACATCAGCTTGTTCCGTTAATTGTTTAATCGCATCCATATCATCATAATCTGCAATAATTTGAGAGTCAGCCACTTGACTTGTTGGACAATCTTCTGTCGGATCAAGAACACGAACACGATATCCCATATATTTAGCCGCAAGTGCCATCATGCGACCTAATTGTCCGCCACCAATAATGCCAATTGTTTTTCCAGGTAAAATAGTGTTATTTTTTTGCAAGCTCTTCCCTCATTTCTGTTACCTTAGCTTTCATTTGCTTACGATAATTTTCTAGCCGCTCTGCAACTTTTTCTTCAAATGTACCAATTATTTGTCCAGCTAAAATCCCAGCATTTTTCGCTCCTGCATTTCCGATAGCAACTGTAGCCGTGGGAACTCCACCAGGCATCTGCACAATCGATAACAGTGAATCCAGTCCTTGTAATGATTTACTTTCAACAGGCACGCCAATTACTGGTATCGTTGTTTGGGAAGCAACCATCCCCGGTAAGTGTGCTGCCCCGCCAGCCCCTGCTATAATAACTTTTATTCCCCGCTTTCTAGCTGTTTTTGCATAATCAAACATATCATCCGGTGTACGATGAGCGGAGATAATTTCTTTTTCATAAGGTAGCTGTAATTCATCCAGTACATCACAAGCATGCTTCATCGTTTTCCAATCAGAAATACTGCCCATGATAACTCCAATCATTTCTATAACCACCTTAACTTTTTAATATATTTGAGAGATTATATCATGCCTCTTGCACTATGAAGAGGATATTTAGAAAAACTTGGCTTGTCTCCACGTCTTTAGCAAAAGCTGTAGTTTTTCTTATACTATATAAAGCCTAAAGTTTTATACTTTCCTATGGTATAAAAAAGTCCGTAAAAGCTAGCAAATCAATTTTGTCTGTTAGAAGTAAAAACAAAAAACAGATCTATCTTACCCCCCTCATATAAAATGAGAGAAGAGAATAGACCTGTTTTGGGTATAGTCCAACAGATCGCAATGCAAACGATTCTACTTCCCTCATAGTCCGGTCATTTACGGTGCCGGGTAGAGACTTCTGAGCCATATTCTCAGGTATATATGAGGAACCGATTTGTAGTTGTCGATTTTAGAATAACAATATAATTCATTTCTGTCAACAGGAATAACGAACATTATTTAATTTACTCTAAATAACGTTCGGTTTTTACTTATGTTTAACCAAATTTATAATCTATTATAGCAAATTTTCGAATGTAATGGCGCTCTTTTTAAATTAATTTATGAATCGTTATGTTTTTCAGTTCCATTCATCGTTGCCTGTTGTTTTTTGGTCTGTTCTTCTGCTTGTTTCTTTGGATTCATTAAACGTCCTTTACGTACTTGCTTGACCCAAAATCCACCATGGATATGCTTTGGTTCATAGGCAATTATAAAAGCCTTTGGATCAATTTGTTTAATTGTTTCATAGAGACGAAGTTCATATTTTCGAGGAGTTAAAATTTGCATCGACAGACGGTCACCTTCCATGCCATATGCATACCAACTTGTCACACCATAGCCCTTATCACGTAATTTTCTAGTAAAGGCGATATCTGGATTCGTTGAAATAACATTGACAGTTATATATCCCAAGGCTAATTTTTCTTCAATGATGGAGCCACAAATAACACCGATTCCGAAACCGATCGCATAAGCGATTAAATTTTGAATTTCGTTTAGATTATCCAATACAAGCCCAAGACCTAGTACATAAATAACGATTTCAAACATACTGACCATTGCAGCAATATAACGTCGGCCCTTCAGAGTCAAAATCATCCGAACTGTAGATAATGATACATAAACAATATTAATTACTAATATAATGGCAACCATTACGAATGCATTACTTAACAAACGAAACCCTCCTTATCTCTATTGTTTAAGAATACCTCATTTTTTAATCATATGAAATATTTTTTTAATCATTCTTTTGCATATCCAAAAATTACATAAAAACGGGAAGCATGCTCCTTTGACAGATAATTACCTCATCAGTGTTTTAGCTTAAATTTTGTCAGATGAATTTACTTCTGTCTAAACATATCGCTTGTTTTTATCTTCAAAAACAATTGAATATCTCCTCCTTATTATCTGTATATACATAAGTTACTTTCACATTTAGGTGTCCTTACCTGCCACTGAGACTTCTTCGTATTTTTACAACTTTTGAAGGAGATTCTTACGGCACACGTTAGATGTAGAATAAAGTGAAATCACATACCCAATAGACAAATTTTTCCACTGCTATTTGTATTGTCCGTCCGTTAACTTCATGGCACATTCAAGCGATCTGGGCATAAGCTATAGAAGAAAATGGACTCTTCTATTTTAGTTAAAATGAGGTGATAATATGAATCCATTTCAACAAATGGGCGATTGGAAAAAGAACCTGGATTATTTTTTCGGCGATAGCTTTTGGAATGAATTTGAAGGTCTCATTAAACCTACGATTCCACAAATTAATCTTTATCAAACCGATCACGAACTATTCTGTATTGTTAATATTCCAGGGTTAGAGGATCTCGATAAGCTCGATATTTATGTTGACTATTCCACCTTAGAATTAAAAGGAACCATTAATATGGACAACTCACATGGTGTTGTCGTAAAAGAAGAAATACTGCATGGTGTATTTGAACGAAAGATTCCTCTCCCATTCCCAGTCCGTGCGGATAAAATAAACGCCACCTATAAAAATGGGCTCGTCTATATTCAACTGCACCGGCTTATTTCGGAATCAAATCGAAAAAATAGAATTAATGTCCGTGTCTTGGAGGAAAAATAAAGTGAAACTTCATTCAGTAGGAGTTTTCTTCCATCTCCTACTGAATGTTAGTACCACAGGGTATGACCTAAAGGCCCTTAAACGAATTGGGTATTTAGGTGCCGTTTTCTCCCACTTAGACCCCTTTGTACCAACTCAGGCTCTTGAAGTGGCAGTCTTACGGCACCTTACATACAGGATAGAAATAGATAACAAAAACTTGGAACGTTCGGTTTACTAGCGCCTTGTATGTTTCAACTAAACGGCGATTCCATATATCCACTACGCGAAATGGAATCATTTTCCCAGGTAAAATCAAAAAGCCGCGCTTGATAGTAGCGCGGCTTTTTGATCATGGTGTTATAAAATTATTGTCTTTTATTATATATTTGGTCCAAATAATCGTTTTTTTGTTTGTAAAGGAATTCCACGCAGCCGTTTCGTTAACAAATGCTTCCATGTTTTCCCAAGTACTGGACATTGCAATAAATCATCTGCTAATCGTAAATCCTCTTTAAGGATATGCATGATTTCATTACATGCTGCGATTGACCATTGCGAATATGGACGATCAAGTAGTTTTATATCTTGGTCTGCTCGAATCTCTCCCTCCTCAATTACTCGAAAATGCCATCCTGTTCGCCCTGATCGTTGCATACGAAGCGCAAAGTCTTCAACCTGAAACCTCTGAGCCAGCTTCCATGTTGGCAAATATGGCTGGGTTACTTGAATAACAGCATCACCAACTCGGTATGTATCACCTATAAAAACAGAATACTCATCCATCTCTAATACGGATAAATTTTCCCCTACATATCCTGATGGGATGGAAGCAAATTGCATTTCTTCTACCCAAGAGTAATAATGTTTAAATGGATAAGCAAACAAGGCTTGATCCAATTTTGGTTGTTCTTTTTCATCTCCAATTAAACCATTTGCTGCTAACCAAATGCTCTCCTCTACTTCCTCAGTGACCCATTCCTTCTTTTCACTAGCTGACTCCGTATTTCCTTTTACTTTATGTAGAAAAAGTTTATAAATATATGGCTCCTCCATTACTATCACCTGCCTATAAAAATATGATATAGTATCTTTATTCTATTAAAAAGAAGTGCTGAAAATATAGATTTATTATAAAGGGATGTTCAAAAAGGTCTACAAAAATGATTTAACGTTTATTGTACATTAGAATAGATAGATTTTAATGCTGAAGTTAAGACGAAACGAGCAGAAGTTTACCCGTAGTAATCTTTCTCAATTTACCAGTTTGAAAAGAATTTGAGCGAAGGATAACTACACCTAACACCCGATTCATTTAAGACAACAGGACAAGAAAAACTTCGGCAGCGACACATCCCACGCAGAAAAAGCGCTTTTCTTTTTCAAGGACAAGAAAAACATCGATAGCGACGCATCGCACGTAGAAGTATTTTTTTTAAAAAAAAGAAAGAATAGACACTGACACATTGCATTTTTCAAGATTGTTTAAAATAATAGCCTTTTTTTACTTCTTTTTGCAGCATACCCTTTATAAGGAGGATATACGATGACGAAACAACTAGCAACTTTTGCAGGCGGCTGCTTTTGGTGTATGGTAAAACCGTTTGACCAATGGGACGGGGTTAAACGTGTTATTTCCGGCTACACAGGTGGAAGTTTAAAAAACCCTACCTATGAAACTGTAAAAACAGGAACAACCGGACATTATGAAGCGGTAGAAATAACCTATGATCCTGAAATTATTACATATCAAACCATTTTAGATGTTTTCTGGAAACAAATTGATCCAACAGACGATGGCGGACAATTCCATGATCGAGGATCTTCCTATCGAACAGCCATTTTCTATCATAATGAACATCAAAAGGAATTGGCAGAAGTCTCTAAGCAAACACTGGAACAGAGCGGAAAATTCACCAAACCAATAGTAACGAAAATCTTACCTGCCACAACCTTTTATCCTGCAGAAGACGATCATCAGAATTATTATCGAAAGCATGAAGCTGCATATAAAGCAGATCGTGCCAAATCGGGAAGAGATGAATTTATTGAAAACGTATGGAAACATCGTTAACCTCAACATAGTTATGGCAGACAAAGTATTTCCTATGACATCGCTAGAATCATGCAGAAAATTTGACTAGCTTTCACCTTTAAACTAGAATGTTGTACGCGTTCATTTAAAAACCCGCTACGAATGAAATAAAAAGTTTGAAATTTCATTAATGGATTAGGGATAGTAAACCAGCATAATTATTACTTCTAGCTTATCCGAAAACTTATTCATAGCAGCATTTACAGATTGCTGCTATTGGGCCAATGAAGCTTTTAAGACTCTGCTCTTTCTAATTACAATTGAGCCTTTACAAGGGAAAGTTACTATCATGAATACCATTCTTATCTTTTTTTCTATGCAAGTATATCCACTATAGAAACGATTCATCTTATTGCTAGACTACATATTTATTTTTAGGTAATAGAAAGATAAAGCTTAACAAGCTATGACTTTGCGAGAAAATAAAGCAAGATGCAAAACTTCAAATTGTTACTTACGGGGAATCTCTTTTCCGTATCGAGATATGTTTATACTAACGGACTCACTTCTTAAACAGCTTCTATATGAATTATTAATAATATCCCTGGTTTTTGTCCCGTAAGTTGTCCTTTCTAACCGAGCATCTAGTTTTTTAGCATACTATTAAGTCAGGAGAGAGAATTTTGTCTAAACAGCAATCGTTAATACCTTTAAAAATGCTATTATTTGCCTTTCATGCTACAAATACGATTATCCTTAGTTATTTACCTTTATACTTAAAGTATAAGGGACTTAATGGAACGGAAATTGGTTATGTACTTGCAGTCGGTCCACTTGCTTCTATTATAGCACAGCCGTTTTGGGGGTATATGAGTGATAAATATAAGACCGTAAAACGAGTTATCCAAGTTTGTCTGATTGGACTACTTCTATTAAGTATCCTATTTTTCCAAATGAATACGCTACTGCCAATTCTGATTGTCGGTGCTGTGTTCTATTTTTTTGTAACACCAATCGGTGCTTTAGGCGATAGTTTAGCACAGCGGCGAGCGCATGATTTAGGTGTTTCATTTGGTACCATTCGACTATGGGGATCAATCGGTTTTGCAACATCATCACTTGTAATCGGTGAAGTGCTCACAAGAGCGGGAATTCAATATATGATTATTCCATATTTAGTGTTTGGATTTCTTGCCTTCATTGTTAGCTTTAAGCTAACAGATGTCGAGGTCGCATCTGATCCTATCCAACTAAAAGATGTGAATGCAATTATTAAAAGCAAACCG